>JAUQYT010000114.1 GCA_030587605.1 Candidatus Njordarchaeum guaymasense | reverse complement strand
CTTGGATGAGGCATCACGAACAGTCTGGTCGCATGGTTTCCTAGACCATCAGATGTTGGAATGTTGATGCGTAATGAATCAAGGTCGATCTCTTTCCCTTGACAGATCGGTGACAGCTCTCTTTCCCAGACGTATTCCATCCATGGGTCTCTGATCTGTGCTTTCTCAAGAACGAAGTTACTTGACCATGCTCCAAAAGTCACAATCAATGTCGGTTGCTTTTCTTTTATCTCGTGAGCAATCCATTCCTCAGCGCAAACTTTGTTCAGCCCTATGCCGGCGACAAATGGGCATTTGATGAAATGCGTCCAGTAGTATTCTCCTTGCATCTTTCCTTCGTTGACAACGCTCTCAACGAATTTGTAGCCAAAGTACTCAACAAGTGTGCCCGTTGTGTCAGCGGCGAGATTCTGAGAATGTTGCTCTTTCTTCTCTTCCAAGAGGTTTCTCAGAGTTATTTTGAGGTTTGCTTTTCCGGCCTGACCGCCTTCGTTCGGTTGCTGGGTGAGTATCATTATCTTTCTTGTTCCGGGAGCATTGAAGACTAGGGGATCTGCTTTTTTGGACAGCACTCCGTAGCACTTGTGTCCGTCCTTATCTTTGCATTTGTTGATCTTTTCGCAGATGGGCATGACATATCCCTGATAACCTATTGCATAGCCCCTATAAGGAAAGAGCGGTGATTCCGACACGCTTTGGGAGAAGAGCGCTCAACCCGTTGGAAGCTGAAGAAAGCCATTACCTAGTTTCTGGGAGTTCTGAAATGGCGCTGCAGTAGGCAGCCCGATAAGTGAATATGACTCAGCTAGCTTCTCATAGCCACTCTACTAGTCCTGGTAAAGTAGAGTTGATTCTCCCTCAAGGCGAGGATCCTTAGAGCCGTCTTCATCATTCTGGTTCTCGGTAGTGGAGCACTGGCGTTCTGGTTCTTTCTCGGGGGTCACAATGCACAATCATCCGGCAAAAGGCTTAAAGAAGATGCTATGTATCGTGTTCTGGCGAGAGGGATGACGTTTTTGCAGTACAATGTGACTACTAAGGTTAAGGTGGCCGCTCTTGCAGTCGTTCTCGCTGTCATCCTTGGACTTGCAACGTATTTTGCCATGGTGCCCCCTGTCCCACCTGAGTCGAGAACTGTCAGAAGTGTCGAAAAACTCAATGACGAATTCATCAAGCAGATACGATTACCCTTTCAGTCTTTCAAACCTTCAATAAGGGAAGTCATCTTGACAAAAGAATCGCTGGAGACTAGGATCAACGACTTAATAGAACAATCCCTCTTAATGGATCCAGGGACCAACACAACCTTTGCTAGGTTCTACGCTCTTGCTGATTTGCCAGTTAAGCCAAAAGTTCCTAAACCAGACGTTGGGGAACTGAGAGGCAGGATTAGACTTGTCCTTGAGCAGATCGTGGCTCTAGGGGATGAGTTGGTGGCAACCAACTGGCGGCCACTTCAGCCATTCAGTTTTCCTCGTTCTTTCTTCACAGCTACTGTGGTGGATGGAAAGAGTGGACGACCCAAATTCGACACAGCCCTATTCTTTGTTCCTATCAACTCTAGCTACTCGTTTTCAATTTCGTCGGCTTCTCCTAAGACTGTGGAGGTGAAGGTTGCAAACGACAATATCTTTGGGTTCACTATTTTCACTGACGTTGTAAAAGCAAGCTATGATGACCCACCTGGGCTCATCACTATAACCCAGAACTTGAAGCGCCTAACTCTTTCAGCAAATTTCAGCCCGTCACGAACAGGAATACTGGGTGTATTCATGAATCTTTTTTCCGAGCCACTTGCCGGACTCGGAACACCGGAATCCGTGACTCTGAAAAAAGGCGAAAGTCTGCAGGGCGTTCGGTTAATTAGTAACATATCCGCATCAGGATGTGTTCGGTTCCGTGGGGAATGGAAACTTCTAGGAGAGAGTCAATTCGAATGCAGGTTTCAGGCTTCGCTAACACCTGGAGATCAGCTAGTGCGAGTCTCTGGTTCCTTTGTCTTCTTCGCTAACGGTGGTTCACTTCAGATAATGGGTGATGTGGACACAAGCGGAGTCGGAGATGGAAGCATAGTGTTTAGCTCTCTTCTGATAGTTAGTGAAAGCTGCGGACTAACTCTAAAGGGTTGGGCGCCACTTATGATACGATTAGATCTCAAATGCGGCTAATCAAGCCTAAGCCAGCGGCGAATCGCACGGAGAATTCTTGGTCTCCACTCTGGCTTAGCGAGGACTACCATTGCAGCAAGGAAGATATTCACGAAGGCGACAAGAACATCGTCCCATGTGAGAAAGAACCGCCTAGTGGCCCAGCGGTTGCTCAACAACACATAGTAGGCTGCTGCTGCAAGGAGTATGAGTCCCAATCCTAGATCCCTTGTACGTGGAGGAAATGCCAAGACCCCGCCCGCAAGGTAGACGAGTACCAGTAACAGAGGAAACAAACGTTCGACGGTTATCGGCAGATGTGCTAATGAGATGAGGGGAATTGCGGACAACAATATAGCAGCAATTCCTGCAGCCAGCACGTATCGTCTCGGATTCTGAATCCGGAGATGAATC
>JAUQYT010000108.1 GCA_030587605.1 Candidatus Njordarchaeum guaymasense | reverse complement strand
TCGATTGCCACGGTTCATTTCGGGGACCCCATCTCAGAGTAGTTCCTGATTGGTGAATAAATGTCTTCCTTGACTTGGAAATCGACCGCAACAGGTGATTGCGAAGAGCGCACCTGGAATGTCTTTTATACACCATGGTAATGTTCATATAGTAACAGGAAGTGTCAGCCGACCGTCATTGGAGAAGAGATGCGCTTAATGGTGCAAGGTGAGAAATCGAATTGCCTATGTGTAGCCCCAATAAAAGACACTATGAGGATTTCTTCAATAAGGGCTCATGCGACTTTTGTGGAACCTGTCTGAGCGAGTGCCCTGTTATGAAACTGCCCAGCGAAGAAGCAAAGAGCGAGATCGCTGGACTCGTTGAGAATCGTGAACCCCAGTTATCGTTGACACGTTGTCATTCATGCATGTCATGCGACTTGTCATGTCCTAATGACAGTAGGCCCTACTCACTCATCTTGGCAAGGTGGTATCAAAGGTATCGGAAAGAGGGGCTTCCAGCCATTGCCAAGTTCCTGCTCCCCTACCAGAAGGATAACTTCAGCAGACGGGTCGCAGCCAGGTTCCCAGACGACGAAAAGACGGCTGTCGAAGGATGGATGCAGCTAAGACCGAAAACCGAGATCTTCTATCCAGGTTGCAACTTCCTTCTTCTACCCTATCTGAGCTTCACCAAGATTTTCTCAGGCTTCACCATCATGGGTTCTCCAGATCTCTGTTGCGGCGAGCAATACTACAGGACCGGGCTGCTTGATGTCTTCGAGGACATTGGGAGCTACTTGCAGGGGAAGTTCAAGAACCTTGGCGTAAAGAAAATCGTAACCCCATGCATAGCTTGCAGCAATCAGTTTTCAGACATTCATCCGAAGTTCGGGGCAAAGTTTGACTTCGAAGTTGAGACTGTCCTGGATTGGCTCTCCAGAATGATCCATGACGAAAAGCTGAAGCTGAAGAAGGTTGGTAATGACAGAACCGTCACGTTACACGATAACTGTCAAGCTAAACCCCATGGAAACCACTTCTTTAATTCGGCTCGGGAAATACTTGAGATGCTCGGATACAAAGTCACCGAGATGAAGCATAACAGAGGCAGCGCTCTCTGTTGCGGGATGGCTGCATTCGCAGCAAAACACTCGATCGACGACATCTTCGCAGCCTCGTCGAGGAGACTCAAGGAAGCTGAGGAGACGGGATCGAAGACACTTGTAACATACTGCACGGGTTGCCTCTGGACGCTAACCATGGCAAATACGCTTAACCCGCGAAGCGAGCTGTCTACTTGCCACCTCATTGAGTTGGTCCAAATTGCCTTGGGTGAGAAGCCAGCACATAGGCATAATGAGAGAGCGAAACAGATCTTTGACGAAGCAATGAAAGGAGCCTCAGCACTGGCAACAAGGAAGGAGAGAATATGGCTGAAAAGGGAGACAAGCTGAAAGCGCATTTTGACTGAAGGTAGGAATGGAAAAAGAGAGATCGGGCAACCAGAAATAAAGGGAGAGACGGTTCTAGAGTCTCAACTCAGCTTCGGGAAGAATCGCCCAGACCGCTTCATATACAGTTCGTATTCTTTTCCGAATTTCTCCTTAAGAAACTTCTCTTCTTTGGATGCTGCTCTGACCATTATCATGAAGGCTGGAATCACGACAACTAGACCAAACCATGTCTGAAAGAACATGACGAGTGCAGTTAAGTATATGATACCGCCCGAGTAGAGAGGGTGCCGTATTCGACTGTAGATTCCGGAACTTACGAAATTCTTGCCTAATTTGCTTGGTGCCCACGCCTCGGCGAAGTGCTCCTTGAGAGCCAGTCTGCCTGCCACAAACATTGCATACCCGATCATATAGAGGACAATTCCCAAAACTTGTAGTACCAAGACGATACCCGAGGGGGCCAGCAGAGAACTAATGGTTGACCAGCCCAATATCTGATCGAAGTAGCCGAACAGCAACAGAAAAGGCGCCAGAACAGAATATAGAAGACCGAACAATGTAAGACAGCTAAATAAAATGACCTTCTGCGCCCTGCTCTCCAAAGTGGATTTCCCAGCAGGCAGATTCCTACCTCTTATCCTGTAGTAATGCTTTATCGCGCCACCGCTCACAATAGAGAATATCAGGATACCTACCATAACTATTTCAACAAAGTTTAGCATTGCTGAAAACTCCCAACCATATTCGCTATTTTCAAATCCTGTGAATCCGAGTACGCTATGCGTAGCCAGGGATAAAAAGCTTTCGCAAACTTTGAAAACAAAGAATATATAGCTTGGTGACCTAAACCTCTTTTGAATCACTATGACGGTCTCAGCAACTGGTTATCTTCGTAAGCTAAAGGAATACGAAAAGAAGGTCATTTCGCTTCTTGTAAGAAGCGGACAGATGAAGACCACGAGCGCTAGGTTTGCCACCGTATACGCATATTTTCTTACGCGGCGCCAATTGACTCAAACACAACTGCAAGAGCTTACTAGCTTCTCCTCGGGTACAACGTCGCAAATAGTGAATCAGCTACTCTCTTTCGGTGTCCTCTTACGCAACAATATTCCAGGATCCCACGAGAAACAATACGAACTCGTTGGGATGGGTTCTGTGTTAGTTGGTTCAGTGCTTAGGAAGTTGCAGGCCAACGTTAATGAATATCGCAACCTCGTAGCGACAGCCACTGCAGAATTAGAGACGATTAAGGCAAAGATAGCTGCCTTCCATGAGAAGAGTGGTGACGATTCTATCAGCCAGCTAGCGACTTGCGCGATTCCGGAAAGACTCCGTAGACTCGAAACATTCGTTTCAGAGTTCTCCGCCATAGTCCCTATGCTCGACCGCATAACCGAAGTAATCAAGGCTGGAATGGGACAAGATGCATTCTAACACAGAAATTGCCCGGATAGACGCGGATCTAGGAGAACTGGAACATCGGGTTCTCGATCGATTAGTTGGCACCAGTATTGGTTTGGGGCGCGATCCTATCCTAGCTTCGATCATGGCTCACCTTTACCTACGAAGAGAACTAACGCAAAAGGATCTTCAGGATCTTACGAGGTACTCCGCTGGCGCTATCTCTGAAGCTTTGAAGCTCTACGTAGAGGAAGGGATCGTAGAAGAACGCAAACCTCAGGGACGCGGTTCCCTGACCTATAAGGTGGAAAATATGCGGCAATTCACTGCGAGGCTTCTTCTGGCCTCTGTCGATCTTACTCTATCCTATGAAGACGAGTGTAGAAAAGTCCAACGAGGGCTCGAGGAGATGCCTGAATCAGCCCGGTCTGAGAGACTCTACGTGGGGCTTCATGAATTTGTATCACTCTTCTTCAAGTTCCTGCCAATCTACAAGTCCATCAGAGAGATCATCAACCAAGGTGGAGAGGTAATTTAGAGAGCCGCGATGATGGCTACGAGACAAGAAAAGGCATAACCAAAGAATATAACAATGCATGATAGCCTGGAGGTCTTGAACTAAGAAATGGGAGTGCCTGCTTCTCACACTTTGTTTGTTATCTTCTTCTCCTGTTTGCTAAGAGGTCTCCTGAGGACCTTGCCGACTAGACTCGTAGGCACTTCTTTTCTAGACTCGATCTCCTTTGGAGCCTTGTATAATGCGAGTTTGCCCCTGGCGAATTCAAAGATTCCTTCGCCTCGATTCGCGACGTAAAAGAAGTTACCTTGCTCTATCGTAGTATGACTTTCGGATCTGTTCATGATTTAACTCGAAGGCGATCGCATATCT
The DNA here is from genome assembly GCA_030587605.1 of Candidatus Njordarchaeum guaymasense. GTDB lineage: Archaea > Asgardarchaeota > Njordarchaeia > Njordarchaeales > Njordarchaeaceae > Njordarchaeum > Njordarchaeum guaymasense. The sequence goes on along the minus strand of JAUQYT010000108.1, from coordinate 52,708 downwards.
GTAAGGACGCAGAAGTCCAATCAATTTATATAAGTCGTCGATCAACTAATCGGTCATGATTCTCCTAAATCCAAAGAAACACAGTCGTGAATACCCGGATGAAAGATCCAGAGAGATTATGCTGAAGACCATTGAATTCTTTGAGAACAGAGGGAAGGTCAAGCTCAAAGAAATGGACCATAATAGAGTGTGGTATTCCGATTTTCTAGAGTTTGTTAAGAAAGAGAGGATTTTCTCCACACTTTTGACTCCATCTGACTATGCTGTCGAAGGTGATGAGGATACTCGCTGGGATACATGGAGAAATTGTGAATTCAATGAGATTCTCAGCTTCTACGGTTTGTGCTACTGGTACACTTGGCAGGTGTCTATTCTCGGTCTCGGACCCATCTGGATGAGCAAGAATGAGGCACTCAAGAAGAGAGCAGCACAACTTCTCAAAGATGGAGCGGTATTCGCTTTTGGTCTCTCAGAAAAGGAACACGGTGCGGACATCTATTCCACGGAAATGAAGCTCATCCCGCAACGCGATGGGACCTACAAAGCCAATGGTGAAAAGTACTATATTGGAAACGCAAATGTGGCACCCATGGTCTCCACTTTCGGAAGAGTAACTGATCCCAAGGGAAAAATATCAGGTACCAAGGATAAGAGCGACTACGTGTTCTTTGTTGCGAATTACAGCAAGAAGGATTACGACTTAGTGAAAAACGTCGTCAGCAGTCAAAACTACGTCGGTCAGTATGCACTCCGCGATTATCCTGTAACAGAAGCCGACATCCTTTCAAAAGGCGCCGAGGCCTGGAATTCTGCTCTCAACACTGTCAACATCGGGAAGTTCAACCTTGGTTGGGCCTCAATCGGTATATGTACCCACGCATTCTATGAAGCCATCAACCATGCATCAAAACGCAGACTCTACAACACATACGTTACGGATTTCCCCCACATAAGACAACTTTTTGTTGATGCGTACTGCCGTCTTGTAGCGATGAAGCTTTTTGCACTTAGAGCCGCCGACTACATGCGTTCCGCTTCGCCTCAGGACAGGCGCTATCTCCTCTATAATCCAATGGTGAAAATGAAGGTAACAACGCAAGGTGAGGAAGTCATAAATCTCCTCTGGGATATCATTGCTGCGAAAGGCTTTGAAGGAGATACTTATTTCGAAATGGCGGCAAGAGATATTAGAGCGCTGCCGAAACTCGAAGGGACAGTTCATGTGAACATGGCGCTTATCATTAAATTCATACCAAAATTCTTCTTCGGCCACGGTAGATTCCCGGAGATGCCAAAGAGAAATGATGCAAGAAACGATGATTTCCTTTTTGATCAGGGGCCAGCGAAGGGTTTAGGGGACATACAATTCCACGACTACAACATTGCCTATGACAGCGTTGAACTCCCCAACGTGAACGTGTTCAAGGAACAGATAGCTGTTTTCAAGGAATTCGGCCTCAAGGTACCTCCCTCCCCAGAACAAACTAAGGATATTGACTTTCTTCTGATATTGGGCGAACTTTTCACCCTAGTTGCTTTTGGGCAGCTCGTAATTGAAGACGCGGCAATCTACAACGTCGAAGACGATGTTCTGGACCAGATTTTTGACTTCATGGTGAGAGACTTCTCGAAATTTGCACTCCAATTGTACTCGAAGCCAAGCAGTACGAAAAACCAGATGGAATACTGCATGAAAATGATCAAAAGGCCTGTTGTTGATGAGGAGCGTTTCAAAAGGGTTCTCGATAAGGTCTACGCGTTGAAAGGACTGTACGAAATGAAACCATAATTCATGAAACCAATGTTCGAATGGATTTCAGTAGAGTTCGTAGACTACCCGGCGGATATGTTTCTTCGGCTTTGTGCAAAAAGCAAAAAAAGAGTACCGTTTTAGGTAGCAGTCTTGCTACCTCTAGTTCACTGAGTCTTCAGTTACTAGAACATGTCTTCAGGTTTATACCATGGGGGGAACCACTTGTAATGCTCGAGCGGGTAGGCTTGTCTGAGTCCCATGTAGGTTGCTTTGCCGAGTTCAACTGCTCCCTTTTTGTCCCTGAACAACACTGCCAGCTTCTTTTCCTCCAGTTTAAGTAATGAGTTATTTATCGTTGAGGTGTCCCTTGATCCGAACTCTTCTTTGATGTCGTCCACAGTCATGTATGCGCCCGGGATGTTTCGGTAGTTCTCAGCTAATACCTTCAAAACGTTGTCCTCATTTACTGGTTTTTCATTGAACTGTGACGGTTTGGCTGACATTACTGGTACCTTAAGCTCCGGATTGAACCTCAGTTTTGCTTTTGGCTTTAGTTCCGCCTTCATGGACATCAAGTACATCCTGTAGATAACGTACTTCTGTATCTCGGTGGTTCCAGCAATTATCTCACCGATCTTCGCATCTCGCAGCAATCGCTCGACTGGGAAGAACTTTGTGCATCCGTCGCCGCCCATGATCTGTATCGCATCCAGTCCTACATCGCGTGCGTATTCGGAGTTTATGAGTTTCGCTATGGATGATTCAATGACCGGCTCTCTTCCCAAATCTAGCAGATATGCTGTGTAGAAGGACACTAGTCGAGCTATCTTCAGCCTCGTTATTATGTCAGCTACTTTGAACTGATTATTGACAAGTCTGTTGGTTCGCTCACCAAATTGGATTCGTCTCTCGGTGTAGAAAGTCACCATCCTCAACACATCCATGACAGGACCTGGGAGGACGGCTGAGCCTATTAATCGCTCATAATTCAGGCCTCCAGTCATGATCTCCCAGCCTTGTCCTTCTTTGCCAATTCTGTTTGCCTCGGGTATCTTTACTTGGTTGAAGTCAAGAACGCCGTTAGGAACATTGTCGAAGCCCATTAGTGCATTGATCTTCTCCAAGGAGAAACCAGGCACGCCTTTCTCGAGAACGAAGGCCGTGAGGTGTCGGTATGCTTTGACGTCCTCGGGTTTGTCACTTGTTCTGGCGTAGACGAAGTATCTTCCTGCTACGCCTGCTCCAGTTATGAATCTCTTCTTTCCGTCTATGACATACTCATTGCCTTCTTTGCGGGCTCTTACTACGACGCTTGCTGCGTCTGAACCTACAAAGGGCTCGGTGATGCATACTGCGCCCAGCACATCACCTTTGGCCGTCTGTGATAACCACTTCTGTTTCTGCTCCTCAGTCCCGTGACTTAGTAGTTGATGTAGACCTGCCAGAATACTAACGACGAAAACATGTCCGACCGCGTAGAGTCTGCCTAACTGTTCTGCTGCGATGCAGGCGCCAGTGGCTCCAAGTTCAAGACCACCATACTTCTTCGGGACGCCGGCGCCGAATATTCCCTTCGCAGCTACTTTCTTCATTAGCTCCCAGGGGAACTCCATTCTCCACCAGCTTACCTCAGCCTCGGGGATGTGTTCGTCCACGAATTTCTCAACATCTATCGCAAACTTCTTCTGGGCATCCGTCCACCAAGGAAAAGTCTCCATCATTTGTTCTTCACCACAATTCACTTTATGGCGTTGAATAGTTTCACGACTTTGCTCTAAACGTTTAGCTTGTAGACGGAAAGGATTTAATATAGTTAACTGAGCGAGCACACGACTTGGGAAAGAGCTTCCTTGCTGATCGACAACTCATCATCTCACTTGGAGGATGAAAAAGTAGAAATAGACGCTGGGATGTGCCGATCTCCACTCGTGTCTCACATTTCTTCTTTTGCTACTTTTCCCGAGCTCAGGTAGAATCTTGTAGGCGTAATGTGGAATATTCGCGCTTGGCCGCCTTTCTTCCCTTTCCCGCGCGAGATTGGAATCACCCTGAAAATCACGACCAGAATGATTATGGTTCCCAAGGTTAATGCAAGGAACGCAAAATAGTAGGGTGGCATAGGAGCTTCGACGAAGTTGGCTGTTCTTGAAGCATGTGCGTATTCGCCGGCGCTGTTATATGCGATGGCTTCGAAGATGTGTTGTCCTAGACTGTAATCGGTGGTGTCGAATTCCCATTGGAAGGGAGTGGCCGCGTCATTCAGCTTTAGCTGCCCGTCTAGGTAGAACTCCACGCGAATCACATCGGAGGACACACTGGCGACTAGCGTAAGGGAACCGGCTATGTCAGAAAACATTGCGTAACCGAACCTCTTGTTGATGCTAAGTGACAGCGTGGGCAACGCAGCAGCCAGAATGTCAGAAGGGATAGACAAGGAGAAAAAGCAGAAAACTAGAAATATCGTGGCCAGATACGTAGACTTCCTAGCCTTCATCCTAACGTCGGCGCTCTTTACCGATTCGCTTTAGCTCGACTAGGATCGCTCTCAGAAGACTTTCTGCGGTCGATGACTTTTCGGGATGTCTGCTTTCGACAGCAATGGATGGTTGGATTTTGTTGATCGACCTAAGCACTGCTTCCTTTATCTCTTCAAAGTCCTCGACGCCCCATATCGAGGCTTCAGTTCTTCTGCCTCCCCCTGGTGTTCCCGAGTACCCAGCTGTTTGGAAATCTACTTTCCCAATAGATAGATGGCGAGATAGCGGTCCTTGATCTGTGTCTATGTTCGTAATTCGATTGTAGGGAACATAGTGCTTCTTCTTCCACCATACGCCTTTGTTCACGACTATTTCATTCTGGGTCAACTCAAACTTCAGTGAAGCGGTGTACTTCGCGATCCAATAGACTGTGAAAACCAGTATTGGTAGGACAAACACCGACGACCACATTGTAAGTGTCATCAATAGCTCAAAACAACCCGTAAAGGTAAGATAAACAATCACTGGAATGAACCACCAGAGAAAGGCGCCCAGTAAGAATAACGCAAGGTAATCGTGGTATAGACCTCGTAGTTTCGGAGACGGCTTTATCACGCTCACGCTCTTGGAAGAAGAGGTTTTCGGATCGTGCTTTTCTCTCGGCAAGACTTACTCACCCCACTGAGACTCAGGCGCGAATCACGCATACCCAATATTTCAAATTATGAAAGCGTTTTCTTCATATATAAGTCTTTTGATGGTTTATGCTTTGACATTATCTCCACGCCAGACACTTGGTGCCGCACTCTCTTGGTAAGGAATAAGTCTTATACGATGGAAGGTCCATACGAGTTTGCATCAATCCGACGCCAAAGGAGGGGCATGACCCTCGCGGTTGACACGTCGAATTCGTCGCTGGATCTACTATTTCAAACGTGAGCTGAACACGAGGAAGATCAAGCTTACAGTGCCGGTGCTAGTGGATCCTGTTGTCGGTTTTCTTTTTCGGAGCCGATACCTCAGAAAAATGACGACTAACTACTTGTATCAGCAGTACCGAACGAGGGCAGCAGCCAGAAGGTTAAGGTTAGTTGAACGTGCATTCGGAGTGAAGTACTCTCCTACCAATTTGTTTCCTCCAGACGTCTTCTTGAATGACTATGGTGAACGGCCAAACTTCCTACCAAAGGAAAATGATGTAGTAATTGACATCGGAGCTAACATAGGAGACTGGTCCGCTATCGTTGGAGGCTACTATAAGGCAAGAGTGATAGCTGTGGAGCCAAGCAAGAAATCCTTTGGATTCCTGTTGAACAACATTCGCCTTAACGGGCTGCAAAAGCAGATCACGCCAGTGAACTGCGCATTGTCAGACAAAGACACCAAGTTGTTGATAAGTATCGATAAGACTTCAGGGTACACATCCCCCAAAAACAAATCACGAGGACCAGTCATGAAAGTGCCAGCGAAAACGCTAGATAGCCTAGTGAAGGAATGCAATCTGCCCAAGGTTGACCTAGTAAAAATCGATACTGAAGGTTTCGAAGGCCAAATTATCAAAGGCTCGAGCCACACAATATCACGGTTCAAACCTAAAATAATAGTGGAAGTTCACTCAGAAGAACTAAGAAAAGAAGTACTGAAGAACCTGGTTAGGAAGGGCTACCAACTGGTTCACGAGAAGATGAACTTCTACGAGCCACATCAGACACTTGTTTCTGTCTTATACTTGGCTTCGGCTTGATCAGGTTGCTACGGTGTTAGCGGAGCTTCTTTTGACGCTTAGGTTAACGTAGTCGTATCATCTACGCACGTTCCTGAGCTATACACTTGTTGAGAATCTCTCAATAAATCGTTGCGAACCTCGTGAACTTACCCATAACCTTATATGTCAATAGTTGAAAACGTTGACTCAGGAGTGAAAGGAGAAAAGGGATCAAATGCAAGAACTAGCGGAAGACCAAGTTTATTTGGGGGAAGTACTGGAAAAGGACGATGCGCTTACGATCCCATGTGTAGTCGTGTTCTCTAGCGGAGAAGAACTAAAACTTTGGGTGGGCACCTTCGAGGATAGTAAGGTTCTAGAAAGAATGGCGAGTGTGGGAGACATCTACCTGTTGAAGCTTGCTGTTGGAGCATCAGAGGTTGAGTACTGGCAGAGCAAGTTCCCATTGATCAAGATGCAGTGGGACCGAGACGATAAGTGGCGGAGCTGGACCCGGAACAATCTTCTTAGATTGAGAAGAACAAGTGCTTGAACGGCCCATTGTGCGGCGCGGACACAATGGGGGAGGACCATAGACACTCCTCCAAGAGAGGGGAAAGCGCTAGCCCAAGAGCACGTTCCACGTGTCGCGAAGGAAGTTCATTACTTTTTCATTCTTTCTCTCAGTTTCTGCGCTGCCTTGTCTATTTCACTGAGAACCTTGTCGTCGACTACTGTAATGGATGCCACTTTTTCTCTTTTTTTCTTGGCATCCTCTTCATCTAATAGCTGCTGAAGAGATTTGATTTCGGTTGCAAGCTCCTGGTCAATGGAGTCGAATTGCTGTTGGATTGCTTTTTCTTCTGCCGGCATCTTCTCAGGTAGCGGAGAACGCATCTCAGGCGCTACTTGTGGAGCAACGTTCGGTTCGGGTGTAACCGTGATCGGTTTAGTTTCGATCTCAACAGGCCTTGGTAAAGGAGCTGGCAGAGGCTTTGGAAGTACAGGGGTCATCTCTACGAACTCCAAGGAAGCTTCGAGACGTTTGGGGGGAGCTTCAACAGGCTTCGGCGGGGCCCCAACCAGCCTTGGAAAGACTTCGACAGGTTTCTCGACTTTAAGGGGTTCCTCCTGCCTGATTTCAACAATTCCAGGTTTGACCACGAATCCTTTTTCAGTAGGGGTCAAGCCCTTTGAGAGTATCATGGTACTTCTACTTTCCCCAGATCTCCACGATGTCAGCTCAATAAAGAGTTTCAATTTCCCCACTTGTAGAGCTTCTTCAGAACTCATTTTGAGCTCGAACGCCACAGTGGAAGCAACGCTTTCGATGGCTTCAGGTGTAAGCCTATCCGACGTAAGACCGGGTCCGTGAACCGGTTTATTCATAAGGTTGTAGACAAAGGCAATGAGTTTGTTTCTGTCCTCGCTGAGTTGACCTGCCTGGATATCGTCCCTTGAGAGTAGTCTAGCCTTGAGCTCAACAGCGGGTTTCTCATGGTCCACGGAGAAATCCGACGCTAGAGCAACGATTTCGCCGCTTTCATCATAGATCTTCACAGGTCCACTTGACATCAGCATGACAGAAAGCTCTTCTGATAGTTTGCTCTCCTTTTCCTGGATGTCCTCAAGTTGCTTGTTCAAATCAGTTCTTCTTGACTCCCTTTCTTTTCTACCTATGTCTCCGAGACTTGCTCTAGTATCCAAAATTAACAACTCTTTCCTAATCTTGGATCTTTGCTGCATGAGTCCTTCCAAGGAACTCGCGTTTCCAAGAAACTGGCTCAAGAGTTTCTTGGTTGCTTCGCCGAGCTTTGATTCGTATTCAGCTTTGAGAGTCTCAAACACTGGCTCTGAAACACGCTTCTGAATGAAGTACTCGTTCAGTTTGCTTAACTTCTGGATGACTTCATCATGCTCATTCACAAGTTGGTCTACTGCGGTCGCAGATCTCATCCGCTCGACCATGGCGTTTCTGAGTCTATCAAGGTTCTTGGATTCCAGACCTTCAGTCCACTTTAGGAAAGCGGTCATCTTGTAGTGTCTGTCCCCAGACCAGCGGGATACAAGCTTAAGGAGCTTATCATAGTCCTTCTTGGAGATTTCAACTATTGCCTTAGAAGCAACTTCTCTCACCCCCTCATCAGTACTCCCAAGGGATGAGATTAAGTCAAGACCAGCAACTTCGTCCTTTAATGCCATGTCTGCAAGTTTAGCAGACTGATCCTTTGATCTCAGCCCACCCCTGATCCTCCTTAACATACTGACCAACCCCAAGACACGCGCTAGCTCTTACCTTTAGATCAATACGGATTACGGATAGATGGTGTTGTTACTAATAAGGTCCGATTGCTGTCCTTATATTAAGTAGCGATCTGTATTTAAGAATAGGGATAATTCTGGCAGTTCATGACATCAGTGATATACCCTCATAATCATGCTTCTTTCTCTTGGTCCGTCCATTTCGACGAACAGTATGCTTTGCCACGTTCCTAGTGACAGTTCCCCGTTATCTATGGCTATGCAGACACCGTGGCCCAGTAAGGCGTTGACTATGTGGGCATGTGCATTTTCCTCACCGTCATGGTTGTACTTTCCACGTGCAGGCACGAGTTCCTCGAGCTTGGCGAGAAGGTCTTCCCAGAGTCGTCTATCATGCTCGTTGATCACGATCGCGGCAGTAGTGTGAGGAACCCATATCAGGGTTAGACCGGTTTTCACGTTGACTTCTTTCACGAAGCGCCTAACCTCTGGCGTTACATCTACCACTTGTCTATTAGAATCTGTCCTGATCGATATGGTTTTGATTTCGACCTCCAAACTTCCACGACCTTCCTCTTAATTCCTTGGCGTGACAACTTTGTTTTCACGTCATATGCTTGGTTGTCACTTCGTTTGTTTGGGATGTCTGATCTTCCTTGTGACATATTTTGCTGCGTATCGGAGTAGGTCGTTGGACTTGAGGCATTGGAGTTGCAGACTTATCGTGTACTCGGCCAATGTCTTTGGGTCAAGGTGGAAAGCTTTGTTCATTAATGTCTTCGTCGACCTGACGGCGGTCGGGCTGTTCTCGAGTATCTGGCGCATGAACTTCTCGGCTTCACCCATTAGATCACCCGAAGGCACGACCTTGTTGACTAGTCCAATCATTTCAGCCCTTTGAGCTGTTATCGGCTGACCTGTCAAGCCGATCTCCTTCGCTATGCCAAGTCCAACGAGTTTCGGAAGCTTCTGTGCTCCGCCAACGTCAGGTATTATTCCTAAGCACACTTCTGGCAGGCTGAGTTCACAGTCTTCCGAAGCTATTCTGAAGTCACATGCTAACGCAAGTTCTAGCCCCATGCCAGTCGCCAGCTTGTTGACTGCGGCGAGTGTTGGTTTCTCCATCTCCTCTAACAAACCGAAAGTATCTTGCGTGAGACGAATGAGCCTTGTCGGGTCCTGATGCCTCGACGAGAACCATTCCTGAAAAGATACTAAGTCAACCCCAGCTGAGAAAACCGGTCCTACACCCGTCACTATTACACCACGGCAGTCTTCATCATCATGAATCGCTTGCAGGGTTTCTCTGAGGTCCGAGACTAGGGCGTGGTTAAACGCGTTTCTTTTTTCAGCCCTATTGAGAATAACTTTGGTCAACCCATCCTTTTTCTCGGTTAGAACAAGGGAGACCATGCTAGAGTCTCACCTCCAAACAATGATAACGTGTTTCACTCACTTCTCATATAGGAAGGTGCACATTAAATAGCTATGTGCAAAAGAAGATCAAGTTCAAGGAGAGTCTTCGCCCACCAATTTGTGCCAGAAAACATAGGCAGCGAATCGACTTCTGCACGTTTGTGCGGGATCGACAATACTCGTACATGTTCTAGGCGGCGAGTCGCTTGGCTCTGAGGACTCCCGTTCCAAAAACCCTTGTCACTACGGGGAAGTTGTGGATTTTCACCTCAAATCCATTCTCCTCAAGGTGCTTTTTCAGCTCCTCATGACCATGCCCTGAGTCCAAGCGATCATGATATTCCACGGCGAGCTTGTCAATTCTCCCTAGAGTCTCAGATGGCATTCTTAGTATGATGTTATATTCAGCCCCTTCCGCGTCCATCTTGAGGTAGTCTATTTTGTCCAAGTTGTTTCGTGCTAGAATGTCTTCTATCGTAACTGCCTGAACCCTAATCCTCTTTCCTGATCCATTTCCATAGATCGAGTTTACTACATTGTCCGACCCGATATAGAAGTCGAGTGATCCTCTCTTGTCGGATATTGCCAGATTGAATGGATGAATGTTGTCCAGATTGTTTAGTATCTTGTTTTTCAAAAGCATGTGGTAGTTACCCTTGCCCGGTTCGTAGGAGTAGACTTCTCCCTTGTGCGCTTTCATGGCTGCATAGACTGAAAAGGCCCCGATATGAGCACCAATATCAACTACTATATCAGCAGGTTCGATTTCAAAATTCGGGTCCCTGTACTCATTCAAATTCCAGGTTTCCCAAACCACGAATTTATCCATCGTTTTGACTCTTAGCTCAAATTTCGCGGAGTGATTTACATCATAGATCGTCGTCTTCTCTTTTCCATGTCCCAGAAAAGTGACAAATGATAGAAACCTGAGTCCTGCGTTGAAGAGCTTCTCTCGGGGGAGGTTCATGTAACCACCAGAGGGAAATGTCAGAATATTCCCTTATTGCTAATGTTGCTTTTATTCTTTGTTACTGAGTTCTCGCTGCTTACAAAAGATCGAGATCTACGATGGGACCAGTTTGAGATATGCTATTGACGTTGACGCGCGCTATTGCAGTTCGAGCGTTTATAACGTAAAGCATTATAAGTCATGGTAGGATCAGTTCCATGTATAAGAGAGAGAGCTACAGATGCATACGTGAGTCAAGGAAAAACTGGTTCATAGCCTTGTCTGGCGGTGAGAGGGATGGAGTTGAAGACTGTCAAGGTTAAGGCTCCTGAAGGCTGTAATCTGGTTCTGGGGCAGTCACATTTCATTAAGAGTGTTGAGGATCTTCATGAGGCTATGGTGACCGCTGTTCCGGGCGGAAAGTTTGGCCTAGCTTTCTGTGAGTCGAGTGGTCCTTGCTTGGTTCGCTTCTCAGGGACAGATGAAGAGCTTAGGAAATTCGCTGCTGACACAGTTTTCAAGTTAGGCTGTGGCCATTGTTTCATCGTCGTCATGCGGAACATTTATCCTATCAACGTGTTGAGTCGAATAAGATCGGTTGCCGAGGTCTGCTCGATCTTCTGTGCCACGGCAAACCCCGTTGAGGTGATAGTCGCCGAAACCGATCAGGGTAGGGGAATACTCGGCGTCATCGATGGCTACAAGCCAAAGGGAATCGAAACGGAAAAAGACATTAAAGAGAGAAAGGAGTTCCTGAGAAAAATCGGTTACAAATTGTGAGCCAACTCAGTACGATCAGCGACTACTCTTTCTTTTTCTCATTGTCTCTTGTTCAGCAGTTCTATTATCTCATCTTTCATATCTTCCATGTTTCCGAAGCGCACTTCTTTGAGGTCGTTAATGACACTCCTAATTTTCTCTGTTTTCATTAGGATGAGTGCGATATCCAGGTATTTGCTCTCCTCCATTTGCCTTAATCGCTTCTTTCCGATGTACGACAACTGTTCCTTTAGTGTTTTGACGTCTTCTGTTGAACCGAGCGCTATTCTTAGTGCTGCTCCTATCATCACGTCGTAGGAGTACCTTCTGAAGTCTTCTTTATGAGGTTCACCAATGGAGAAGAGTGGAGTAAAGTTGATCACGGCGTTCGTATACTCGTCAGCAGCCTTCCCGATGTTTTCCTTGATGGCGCCGAGTTTGTCATTGAACTTTGACAAGGCAGCTGCCGAGGCGAGGAGGTTTTGGGCAGCCTTGTGATGCAGTATGGACTTGACATCAACTGCTTGCGGTCCTGAGCTTATGGTAGGGGTCAGGTCAGATAGCTCTTGAATTGCTTTCTGGTATGTTGAGGCTGCCCTCTCAAACATGTCCGAAGCGCTTCTGAAGTTCCCCGTTTTCAGTAGTTTGAGAGCATTACCTTCGACTTCGAGTGGGTTCTCTCCTGTGGCGACGAAGACACCCTTCATTACAGCCTTCTCTGACTCGGCTGTAGCTTTTGCTACTCGGAGCGCGTGAGCGGCCGCAGCGTAGGATACTGTTATAAGCCCTTTGAGGTCTTTCTCTTTAGATTTCTCAAGGGTTTCGGCGGCTCTCAGATAGAAATCGCCCGCGTCAGGGAAAACTTCTTGGTTATTCAGGAAGTTAGCGACTATAAGGTACAAGCTGCCGGCTTCATACCAGAACATTAGCCCCTCGTATCTTCGCGCGCCCTCTACGATTGCTGCTTCGGCGCCAGCCAGCCCCTTGACCTTACCCATTGAGTCCCCGTATTCTACATAGGCATCAAATGCCTCACGATACTTGCCCTGCTCAAGCAGCTCTCTTGCCCTCTTGTGCAGCTGGCCTAGTCTTTCCTTGGCAACAAAATGGTCCGTCTTACCAGTCTCGGGAGCGCCCTTACCCGTACCACGGTCTCTCTTTTCTTCCTCGCTCTTCTTTCTGACACTGCTACCTGTTCTTGGAGGCAACCAGAAACTCTCCTTTTCCTGTTTCAACAAGCAGAGAGAACCGTTGGTGTTGCTCATCTCCTTATCTGTCTTGTGGTCTCCCTAGGCGGTCTCGCCGACCAGACTACGGCTGGTAGTCCAGCCGCTTGAACCACGTAGCACATATTCTTCAACATCTTCCTGCGTTAGTTCTAGTGACATTCGTCCTGCTAGTCTTTGCGCTCTGGTCAGAAGAACCGTCATAACATTACTAAATTTGACAGGTGACGCTAACTTCGCTGCCGCCAGCGAAGCCCTCTCGACCTCCGACAAGCTGCACGAATGACTGATAATGATGTCTTTGGCAACTGCGATCTTGAACTTGTCCTCATACTTCGTAGCCACGTCCTTGACCAGTTCTTTTAGTGACCCCATGTTGGCAGCAAGTTCCATCGAGCCCAGTAGGTCGCTTATGAAGTGCCTAACCATGTTGTAGCTTAGCTCTCCGTGGCCGTTCTTTTTCCTCATCTCTTCGACAACAGCTGGATTCAAAGCAATGATCCCGTCATCAGAAAGAGAATCAAAAACAAGGGAACCATTATCTTCACCAGGAAGGTTCAAGCCACATCTCACCTGCCTAATGGTATCGCAGTACTCCTTCCTGGAAACAATGACACGCATGTCGCGGAGCAGGTTTACTATGGTGGAGACGTCCGCTTCACCAACAACGTCTCTAAGCTCTTTGGTAGGGATGAACTTCTTGTTGCATGAGGCTTCATACAACATGTAGACTATTGTAAACGCTAGGCTATCGGCGCGCACTCTGTCTAGGGACCCCCTGGCACAGTTCATTGTGCCTACCTAGCTAGGATCGAAGCCCTGACTTTAAACGTTTCTAAACTTTCGTCGGGGATTTGAGAAGTTCGCAACATAGTTCTCAACACTCTAGGGTCGACGCAATGATTTGCTGAAAGGCTCTTCGGCTTTCAGAATTCCCTGTCAACTAGTGATAGCGAGGCTTGCCTAGCAAAACACACTCCCCTCTACCGCTTGCTACACCGCCATGACAGGGGAGGTTGCTCGCTGGCACGCGGCTCTATGCAGACGTTCCTCTCATCGGATTCTTCTGTTTTAGGCAAAAATGATGTTTTCCCCGCCATTTTCACAGTCCATCATGAGACGACATTGACTCGTTCTACGACCAGCCAGCAGAAAACGTTCTGAACTCATATCCCTAAGCTTTAAAAACAAGTTCACTACTAGTAGTCAATAAAACGTATCTATATAGGAGACATAGAAAATGGCTGAAGCAGTAAAGCAATTTTTTGTTGGATTCATACACCCACGAACATGGCTCGCAGCACTCATAGGCATCGTCGCAGCGTTCCTCGTCGCGATAGCACTTGGCAGTGGACTCGGAGGCGTCAGCGGTCTGGTGACAACCGTAGCTAACCAGTTGTTCGCTGGAGACCTCAGCCTAGCAGCAAGTTACCTCCAATCACTTGCTGGTCCAATATTCTTGTTCATGCTCCAACCTTACACCGGAATCATTCTGAGCATCTACGGACCAGCCATAGTACTAGCTGTCGGCGGAGTGGTCGCTGGACTACTCTTTGGTCTAACAGCGAAGAAAGAGAGAGTGGCCTCCAAGAGTATCATCGGTGGACTGAACATAGCAGTGATCTACTTGGTAATAGTAGGCGTAGCTCTCCTAATCTGGGGTGGAGCTTGGACAGGCAGTCTTGGAGCTTTCGGAGCCGCTGCATGGGCGTTCATACAGGCTCTTGGACTAGACATGCTGGTATCGTTCTTGGTAGTCTGGTGGGTGGCAGCAATAATATCAATCCTGATCCTGTCAATGAAACACGATTAGATTGGCGGAACCATTGGGGGACCATACCGATCTAATTCCTCCTATTTTTTACCATGATCACACGCAGCCTACAAGTAGGCCCTGCTAAGTAACACCCTTTACGAGTTAGAAGAATCCATTACAGAGAATGGAAGTTAGCCACAAATCTGGCAGGTTTAAATAACGCTGTGAACGAAGTGAACCTGATGTAAGAGGGAAGTAGAGATATGCTAAGTGAACTCAGAGACAGAGTCTTGGTTCGGACGGTTCTTGAGAAAGGCAGCAGACTAGAAGGTAAGGAAGTAGTTGTTGCAGGTTGGGTCTACAATAAGAGAACCCACGGGAATCTCCTATTCATCGACCTTCGCGACGGAACGGGAATTATTCAAGTCAGCATCCACGTAGACAAAACATCCCAGAAGGCTTTCGAAGACGTGGAAAGAGCCACACGCGAATCTTCCGTAATCATCAAGGGAGTCGTCAGAAGCGATGAGAGAGCGCCCGGCGGGTACGAAATAAGCCTAGTAGACTTTCGCATCGAGGGACTTGCCGAGGAGTGGCCATTGCCAATCGACGCTGGCACAGATGTCCTATTTGACATGAGGCACCTCCACTTGAGAGGAGAAAAACAGACATCAGTCATGAGGATCAGAGCTGACATCTTTGAAGCCATAAGGGATTGGTTCACACGGGATGGGTGGATTGAGGTTCACCCGCCAATGATCATCACGGCAGCTGTCGAGGGTGGATCAACCCTCTTCAAGATGGACTATTTCGGCAAGGATGCATATCTTACTCAGAGCTCCCAATTCTACTTAGAGGCAATGATACAAGGTCTCGAGAAAGTCTACTGCATAGCACCCAGCTTTAGAGCTGAGAAGTCCAAGACTTCTAGGCATCTAACGGAGTACTGGCATGTTGAGGCCGAAGCAGCCTGGATGGATCTAGAGGACATAACACGCGTTGAAGAACAACTCGTATCCCACGTCTGTCAAGTCATCGCAGAGAAGCGAGGAAAAGAACTTCAGGAGCTCGGTAGAGGCCCTGACGAACTCGTAATTGTCAAGCCACCATTTGAGCGAATAACCTACCACGAAGCCATCGAGCGCATCAAGAAGAAGGGAGTCAAGATAGATTACGGTGATGACATGGGCGCCGACGAGGAAAAGAAGCTGACAGAGGGTCTACATAAACCAATATTCGTCCTCGAATACCCCAAGAGTCTAAAGGCATTTTACCACATGCCGAAGGCAGGAGATACAAGCGTCGTTAGGTGCGGAGACTGTGAGGCGCCAGAGGGCTACGGTGAGATAATCGGAGGCGGACAGAGAATACACGAGAAGCAAATGCTTCTCGACCGAATAAAAGAGGAAAAGCTGAAACCCACTGATTATCAGTGGTACATAGACCTAAGAAGTTATGGAACAGTCCCCCATAGCGGCTTCGGACTTGGAGCCGACAGACTCGTAACATGGATATGCAAGCTTCCGCACATAAGAGGGGCAATACCGTTTCCAAGAACAATGTCAAGAATATACCCCTAGCATGTCTGAAAGTTCGCCCTTTCTTATGGAATGCCCGATCTAGGGCAGGTGACCGGTTGAGGCAGCTCATGGCAAGCCTCTTCCAACTTTTTCGTTCCAAGTAATGGCACCCTGCAAAAGGTTCAGATCAGATTTTTATAGAAAACCGATAGTATGAGGTTCTGTAGCATTACCTTGTCTAAAGTGAATGAATAACGATATAACCGTCAACTGCTTAAAGTCGCAAATGGCATGAAGGTGCCCGAGTATGAAGCGAACAAGTGACCTCTCTAGCAATGACAATAGTGATGCTTCGGATTCTGGCTACCGTGGAGAAGCGTTGAAGGTTCTCAGCAAGGTCGGCGCCAAAGTAGGCGACTTGGTCAAGATAACTACAAGAAGTGGCGCCATGTTTGAAGGTGTGGTTATGCCCAGGCCAGGCATCTCAACGGACGAAATGCACATTGTTGTCAAGCAGAAGAGCGGGTACAATGTTGGCATCGACGTAAAACAAGGGGTGAGCGTTGTGGTGCTCAGAAAAGGATTTGCGGAAGGAGGTGGAACTCAGCAAGGTGCCACGATAGCTGCGCCCAGACGCGTTGTGAAAGGCTTGCCCACGGTGAGCTTTCTAAGTACCGGAGGTACTATTGCGAGCAAGGTTGATTACAAGACTGGGGCCGTTAGCCCAGCGCTTTCGGCTCAAGACCTGTACGACGTTGTGCCCGAGTTGGGAAACGTTGCCAACGTCAGGGCTGAGATCCTGTGCAACATTCTCAGCGAAAACATGTCGCCCGATAGATGGTCTATGATTGCCGACGCTGTCGGTAAACGCGTCCTTGAGGGAGGCTTAGACGGCGTCGTCATCGCACATGGAACCGACACGATGCACTATACGTCTGCGGCGCTGAGCTTCGCGCTGCGGGGTCTCCCCATCCCCGTTGTTCTGGTTGGATCCCAGAGGTCATCAGATCGTCCCTCATCCGATGCTGCCATGAACCTCACCAACGCCGTTACAGCGGCTGGCAGGGGACGCTTTGCAGAAGTCATTGTCTGCATGCACGGGGAGATGGGAGACAGCTACAGCCTCTGCCACAGAGGAACAAAGGTTAGGAAGATGCACACGAGTAGAAGAGACACATTTGTGTCGATAAACACCAAGCCAATTGCAAAGATCGAAGAAGGAAACGTGAAGATGCTTGTGAGTGAGTATGCGCCGCGCGATTTGAAGAGGGAGTTGCGCGTTGAAGGGAAGTTCGACGAGAAAGTTGGTCTCGTTAAAACTTATCCTGGGACTACTGGTGATCTAATTGACGCATTCGTCGACAAAGGTTACCACGGTATCGTTCTGGAGGGAACGGGTTTAGGTCACGTCCCTGAGGCGATCTATGGCTCAATAAAGCGCGCCACTGAGGAAGATATTTTCGTCATCATGACTAGCCAGTGCATTTCCGGACGGATTAACATGAACGTCTATAGGACTGGGCGTGAACTCTTGGCCATGGGTGTTGTTCCTGGTGAAGACATGCTACCCGAAACTGCTCTGGTAAAGTTGATGTGGCTTCTGGGTAAGGGAGAAAGCCACGAAAAGATACGTGAGTTGATCAGGGTGAACTTGGCAGGTGAGATCACCCTTGTCTCACCTGCAGAGAGTTCCACGCCTGAAGTAATTGAGGAGAACGAGTAGCGCAGCACAAAGAGGTGGAATTGATCCAAATGAGTGTTGATCACGCTAAGGTTCAGACCCTTGTTGGACTCGAGTTACATCAGCAGCTTAACACGAAGGAGAAGCTCTTCTGCAGTGATCCCACTGTAATCCGCGAGGACGAGCCCTCCATTAAATTCAAGCGTAGGTTGCGCCCAACGCAGAGCGAATTAGGTCAAGTCGATGAGGCTGCTCTTTTCGAGTTCCACAAAGGCAAAGTCTTCAAGTATGAGATGTACGGTGAGGGGACATGCTTAGTTGAGGCAGACAACAGCTCCTTCTAAAACTTTTGAGAGTTGTTGGCCTAAACGATGAGCCCCCTCACCCGTTGAATCAGGAAGCACTTGACACTGCGCTCGAGATTGCTTTGATGTTGAACTCCAATCCCGTTGACGAGATTCACGTTATGAGGAAGATCGTCATCGACGGATCAAATACCACTGGGTTCCAGCGAACAGCACTAATTGCAGCAGGTGGCTACCTCGATCTAGTGGGAGGAAAGAGGATTCGCATTCAATCTATTTGCCTTGAAGAAGATGCTGCGAGAAAGATCAGTGAGTCTCAGGGCGAGGTTGTCTATAGGCTTGATAGGCAAGGCATCCCACTCGTTGAGGTTGCGACAGCGCCTGACATAAATAGTCCCGAGGAGGCAGAGAGCGTAGCGTACCGTGTAGGTCAACTTCTGCGCGTTACTGGCAAGGTGAAGCGCGGGCTGGGAACGATAAGACAAGACATCAACATATCGACTAAGGACGGGGCGATAATCGAAGTAAAAGGCGTACAGGAGCTTGGACTACTCGGCAAGGTTGTGGAACTCGAGGTTCAACGTCAACTCAGCCTGGTCAACATAAGAGACGAGCTTGAGAAGAGAGGAGTAAAAAAGGAGGATATCAAAGAGAAGCAGTTTGATGTCTCGGATGCATTCAAGGGGTCCAAGAGTAAAGTGATAAGGAAATCATTGGATCAGCGTGGAGTCGTCCTTGCAATCGTGCTCCCGAAGTTTGGTGGGCTCGTTGGAAGGGAGGTTCAACCTGGGAGAAGACTTGGCACTGAGATGTCTGAGAGAGCGGTCTTCTGGGGAGGAGTCGGCGGAATATTCCACACAGACGAACTGCCTGCCTATGGCATCACCGAAGAGGAAGTCAAGAAAGTAAGAGAGAAGGTAAACGCTGGCAGAGAAGACTGTGTCGTTCTAGTTGCAGACCACTTTGAGAAAGCTCAGGACGCATTAAAAGCCGCTGTGGAAAGAGCCAAGGAAGCCGTTGACGGAGTACCTGAGGAAACGAGAGGCGTAAAACCCGAAGGAACAACTCACTACAGCAGACCAAAACCAGGAGCAGCACGAATGTATCCTGAAACTGACATTCCAATCGTCCCAGTGACTCCCCAACGACTTGAAAGAATAAAGCAGACTCTGCCTGAGAAACCCGAGCAGAAACTCGAGCGCTTCGTCAAGCAGTATAAGCTCAGTAAGGAACTTGCCGAAGCCATGGTGAGGTCATACCACCTAGACCTGTTTGAGAGCATCCTGAATAAAATGAAGAACGTTCCACCGGTAACCGTAGCTACAACGCTCCAGAATACTTGGACATACCTAAGGAGAGAAGGAATACTCGTGGAGAACATTGGAGACGACAAAGTCGAGGAAGTGTTCAAAGAACTGAACGAGGGAAGGTTAGCCAAAGAGGCCATCCCAGACATCTTAGCCTACCTGGGGAAGAACCAAGGTGCAGCAGTACGTGAAGCAGTCGAGAAACTCGGGATAAAAGGTGTCTCAGCGGAAGAACTGGAAAAAGCTGTTGAGGAAACGATAAAGAAGAACATCACCTTGATCAAGGAGAAAAAGATGCAAGCGCTGAGCCCATTGATGGGAGACGTGATGAAGCAGCTGCGTGGCAAAGCTGACGGAAAAACAGTAAGCGAGACCCTCAAGAAGAAACTTGAAGAAACGCTACAAACAATGAGTGAAACGCAGTAGAAACATCAGGTATCAGACATTCACAATTCATTCCCCTGGCAACGTATTTTTGATTGGAAACTCGAGTTCCTTTGGCAATTCTCCGGTAGTGATGATGTGCGGGGGCTTGAGGTGTCCAGGGGAGTACTGGCTTCTCATCCGTCCCTTTTCGTATCCCTGAAACGTTCCTTTGACGAGGGTCACCACCACGGGTCGCTTCAGCATTGCATTGTTGGCTCTGAATAAGCCGTACGCTGGGGCTATTTCCTGTAGCTTCTCGTCCCATACTGTGATGAACCTCTGCATGTCTTTTGGCGGTTTGATGAACTCGACGTAGAGAATGTAGCGAGGTCCTCCGTTCCCGTCTCCAGCAGCCATGCAGCTGTACTCGGATATAACCGTCCTTGTCTTTGCTTCAGCTTCAATAACCGCACTTGACACATGCTCCTCGCACACCTTCTCTCCGAACATATTAAGAGTCATTTTGGTTCTACCAACTATTGTGAACTTGAAGGGATTCTTAGATTCAAGCCTCAGGACATCTCCGATCCTGTACGAGTACAGCCCGCACGGCGTCGTCACCAAGAATTCGTAGAGGCTGCCAACTTTCAGTTCTTGTACAACCAGTCTTTCCAGCGGGACGTCTGCTTGAGCCCCTTCTTTAGCCTCTTCGTCGTTCTCCATCAGCCCGTTTTCCCCGAAGGGGATGAACTCGAATAGGTACTTGTCCCAGTGCAAGACCAGCCCTCCGCCATCTTGATCCTCGTGTCCAAACTGTCCCTCCGTTGCTGCATAGGCCTCTCTTATCGGTGTGTCTCTGAAGAGGTCTCTATACTGGCGAATATAGGGTTTCATTGACGCGCTCGATGGTATGAAAAGCCTCAGGTTCTCCCAGCAGTTTACCGGCAGCAGTCTTCCCCCACCAGTCCTCAACGACAGGCGAACCTTTTCCTTGACCTGTTCGTTCTCTAAGCCTCTAAGTAGTTTCTCAGGGTACTCATCTGCCATCCTTCGAAACATCGACATAAGAAGAGGCGTGACTCCGACTATCATCGTAACATTTTCACAGATGGTCTCCAGGATCGTTCCATAGAACTTCTCTTCCCAGTCAGCCATCTGACACACTTTCCTGCTGGGGACGACCATCCTTCTGGCTAACCTTGACTGGGTTTCCCCAGTTATGCCACTAATGTACCCTATTGGAACACCGTTAAGATATTCTATCGTCGCAGGCGCTCTCAGATACAGAAGTTTCCCAGAAAGCACATCTATATTTTCCTTGGGGTTCTCCATTATGAAAGAGTAAAGTAGCCTAGAACCCGTATCGAAGTACTTTGTCATTTCTTTTGAAAGTGGTATCAACTTTGGTTCGGATGTCGTTCCAGAGGTTTTCGCCCACCAAGCCGGGAAACCATGAAAGAGTATGTCTCTTTCACCATTCATTATCAGCTTGATGTATTTCTTCAGCGCCTCATAGTCATGAACCGGGACGAGCCTCTGATATTCATCGATGCACCGAATCTTCTCGAAGTTGTGCCGTCTTCCGAACAATGTATCTCTGTTCATCTTAGCTAACTTCGCCACGAATGCCTCCTGGCATTCTACTGGGTGCTCGTTAACCCACTCAAACTCTTCAACTGACTTCCTGGCTTTGTTGAGCACTACCCACTTCTTTAGTCCCATAGATCCCCATGCCTTCCTTCTGATCCTAGCCTCTCCTGAGCGTGGCAGCCAACTGAGGCCTTGATTAGTCTCAATGTGAACTGCATTTGGCGGCAGATCAGTGATGCATCCTATATAAGGCATGAAAATTCTACCTGAAAGGGACTCCCATCCAAAGATCATGGATAGAAGAAGGAATGGTGGAGAGCTACTCCCTAGAATTTGATCATCTTGTCGCGACTTTTGCCGTCGCTATTACAATGGCTATAATGAGCGTGTACAACCGCCTCATTCTCCTGATTGTAAGGTTTATTAGCGAGTTGACAGCATAGAATTTCTCATAAAACTACTCGAGGAGAGACGAGACCAGCGTCTTAGGAGGATATCAGAACATTGTCGAAGGAGAAACCCAAGAAAGCTGAAGAAGTGAAGGTTCCCGGCAGAACAAGAACACAAGTAGCCATCAATACAGCCAACATAGTTGATGCCTCGGATGGACAGATACTACCATCGCTCTACCAGCAAATTGGAACCAGCCTTGGATTAGACTCCCTCCAACTTGGAACAATTACCGGAGTGAGGTCATTCTTGCAGGCAGTGACGACTCCAATTTGGGGGTGGTTGAGCGACAAGCACTCAAGAAAACGCGTACTTGCTTTCGGTTGCTGGTTCTGGGGCATTTTCACACTACTGACAGGTCTCGCAGCGTCGTACATTGATATGATCTTTTGGCGAGCCATTACGGGGATTGGCCTCGCAGTGATTGTTCCGACCACCCAGTCGATCATCGCCGATTACTTCCCACCTTCAAAAAGAGGCAAGGCTTTTGGGATTCTGGGATTCACAGGAGTACTTGGAACAGTTTTCGGTACAATCTTCGCAACAGCGTTCGTTGCATCTGGTGAACCCATTTTCGGCATCGAGGGTTGGAGATTCGTTTTTGTCCTATGGTTTGTTATAAGCATGTTGGTAGGTTTGTTTGTACTTGTTGCCTCCAAGGACCCTATGCGAGGAAAAATGGAACCTGAGCTAATGAAGGCACTAACTTGGCAAAAGGCTGAGAAATACAAGGTGAAAGCTTCAGACTACAAGAGAATCCTCTCAAACAGAACGTACATTGTAATACTTCTTCAGGGAATTGCAGGGTCAATTCCTTGGAATGCGATCTTCTTCATGATCCTATGGTGGGAGTATATGAATTTCGACCCGCTCACCGCAGGTTTGATGTTCGCTGTCGCAGCCTTCGGTGCTGCTCTCGGCAATATCCTTGGTGGATGGGTTGGTGACAAGGCAGAAAAATGGCGCCCAAACAGCGGGAGAATCATGATAGCCCAAATCTCAGTATTCGCAGGTATACCAATGACCTTTGTGATCTTTCTTTTGATTCCCCCAGTGCAAGAGTCGTTTTTCCTCTACATCCTTTTCGCAGCCATTACCGGTCTCCTCACGCAATGGCCTAGTGCAAACAACCCCGTGATATTCAGCGAAATCTTTGAACCAGAGATTAGAAGTACAGTGTACTCAGTGGACAGAGTTTTTGAGGGCTCCTTTATGGCGCTAGGAACAGTTATTGCAGGTTGGGTGGCAGTGATTTTTGGCTATGTCGCACCAGCTCCAGGACAGGAGATTAGTATGATGCCTGCCGCCATGAGAGCGACAAATATGATGGCGCTCGGATACGGAATGTTCTTTTCCGCCGCGATCCCATGGGCTATATGCTTGTTCTTCTACACACTCGCGTACAAGACGTTTCCGCGCGACGCTGAAAGATTGCGCAAGAGCTTGGAGCAAAGAGGGAAGGAAATGGAAAAGACGAAGTAGAAAGATCTAACAATATCTTTCTACCCCTTTTTTGTCCTTGTTTTCAATTGTATTTATCGAGAAAAAGGAACCTATTTTGCAATCTTTAGCAGCCCGTCCCGTCATACACTCTTTTGAACGCTAGTAGCCTTCAAGGTGGCGTCTCTAGTTGTTTGGGTGACACCACTACATGTAGTGGGATCATGAGAGACACGGCGAGTGCGGCCAGAAGCGCGTCTCTTCCGGCGGATGCAAGGAAGTAAGTGAGTTGGCTTCTGAGCTTCGCGGGAATGTTTCTCTCAATGTATATCCTGAACTCGTCGACTCCACTGATGAGTGCTTCATGCATCTCTTTAATTGGTCTCCGTACGTCGTCAGGTTCCCCTCTCACCATATAGGCTCTCAGTTTCTCTGGTTCGTACTTCTTTATCAGTCCACTGAGTACAGCGTCAGCCATCTCGCCGATAGTCGGCTTCCTAGGGACCTCTTTTTCTTCTTTCTCGACGCCCCGTAGTTCTTCCGCTTTCTCTGATTCTTTCCTTGCTCTTGCTCCTTCGATGAGCTTTGCTGCCTTCTCTGGTGTGAGCTCTTCCCCTTCTTCCATCTCGAGCGGTGAGCGAAGTCTCATCCAGTAGAGCTTGTCTCCTCTGCTTATCAGTTTGACATACCCCATTGCGGACAAGTCGTGGAGTAGATACTGAAACTTGTCTCTTGAAGGCAGCTCTGGTTGGATGCCTTTCCTAGACCGGCAGATCACTATGTACTTGTGGAACAGCGTGTCCTCTAGCTCGTACGTGGACGGCCCGTAGGCTTGCAGTACGCATAGGATATCTTCTGTGTCGACTTTCGGAGTCTTCGGAGCTTGATTGACCTCTCCCAATCCACCTCCCTCACGGGAAGCAATTGTTCACGGTAGTGGGGTTTCACTACTTCTATTTAGCACCTAACAATTATTAAAAGATTCCTTTACGTGTTGAAAATAGCCCTTATTAAATACCAGATTCGTTTCATGCCTCTGTTTAGAGAACCGCAATTCCAGTGGAACAAGAACCACAAGACATTTGTTGCGGGGCTCTCGTCGAAATAAAGGTTTTATGCAATGACTATCCAATAATATAGCTACAGGTCAAGAACCTGCCGTTGCCGGTTATCTGCGAGGTGCTAAGAATAACTATGTCGATAGAAGGGAAGCTAGGCGACGCCGGCAAGAGTGGAGAAAAGAATCCAGTCGTTCCAAGCCAGTACATCTACAAGTTGGTGGTAGCTGGTGAGGGAGGCGTCGGTAAGACCACTTTGGTCATCAGGTACTGCGAAGGAATTTTCAAACATGATACTAGAACCACAGTAGGGGTTGGCTTCGCATCAAAGGAGGTCAAAGTAGAAGGGGAGAGAATCAAGCTTCAGATCTGGGATTTCGGAGGAGAAGAAAGGTTCAGATTCATTCTTCCCACGTACTGCAAAGGCGCTAACTCTGCCATCCTGGCTTTTGACACGACGAGGTTCCAGAGCCTCAAGAATCTCCCAGAGTGGGTTGACATAATAAGGAACAATGCAGGTGACATACCCATAGTCCTTGTCGGAACGAAAGTTGACGTTGAGGAGAAGAGAACCGTCAAGGCCGAAGATGGTGAAGCCTTCGCCAATAAGAACAAACTAGAGTGTTACTACGACGTGTCATCCAAGACTGGGTTAAACGTTGACAAGGTATTCGCCAAAGTTGCAGAAATGGCATTCACTCACAGACACCAATCTCAGGGGTGATTTGAGGCTTTGTCTTCCGAGGGGAAAATTGTTGAGGTCAAGTGCCCCAAGTGTAAGGACATTTTGAGAATCAAAGTGGATGCCACAATGCTCGCAAACGCTGTCAGTCCGCCGATCTCAATTACGCATATCCATGGTGACCCAAGGTACTCGGTACATTCGACGACTATATGGGTTGACAAGAATTATGATATCAGAGCAGTTGAAGCCTCAGACAGTACCATACTTGGTCGAGGAATAGAGGCAGGCCTAGGTAAACCGCCCAGTACTTCAGAAGGAAGACAATTGGTGCCCCTTCTTCCTGATGAAGTTGAAATCACGGACAAGGCCGTGGGTAAACTGAAAGAGTTTCTTGAGGCGACTGGTAGACTGAGTGCGGAAATTGCTCGTGAATTCACTGACGCATACGACCAGTTCTCCAAGTTATCTGAGATCCTCGAAAGAAAAAGGGCGGCGGCGAAACCTGTGACTTTGAAGAGAATTCCAACCGGAAAGCCGCAAGTGATAGGTAAGGTAGTAAAGCCAGCAAGGAGAAGGGAAGGAGAAGAGAGGCTGAGCACCTAGTTAACAACAAGTACGATGTTAACCTGTGAACATGTTATCATGGGTAGTCTTTTTCTCTCTGCAGCTAGTGAAAGAGGAGTCTCTAGAAGGCTGCAATGGCGGATGCTAGTCATCCGAAAACGTATTATTGCTGATTCCAGAATACATACGGACTGTCTTCGAAATTCCAAAAAAAGGTAATAGGGAGGTCACATTGCAGTCTGACGCGCATATGTGACCCCAATTCGGAAAAGTGCATCCTACGTGCGAGTGAGGGAATTATCATGTCGAGGAAGACCGAGTCTAGCAAGGGAAGAAAGAACAAGAATTTTACGGCGATTCTTGTTTCTCATACTCACTGGGATCGAGAGTGGTACTCGTCGCTCTACGTTTTCAGAACACGTCTTGTGAAAATGGTAGATAACCTTCTAGCTACTCTTGCGAATGACCCGAAGTTCAGTTGCTTCACTTTTGATGGGCAAGTGATCCCCATAGAGGATTACCTCGAAGTCAGACCTGAGCGCGAAAGCGATCTCAGGAAGTATATTAGAGAGGGCCGCATAGCAATTGGACCATCCTATATTCTACCCGATAACTACTTGGTGAGTGGTGAAGCGCATGTAAGGAACCTGCTTCTCGGGATGAAACTCGCTGAAGAGTTTGGGAAGGTCATGAAGGTCGGTTATATTCCAGACGCGTTTGGACAGATAGCGCAGATGCCCCAAATTCTTCAGGGCTTCGGGATCGACACTGCCGTGTTCGAGAGGGGTGTTGGGAACGAAGGAGACAAACTCAAATCTGAATTCGCTTGGCGTGCTCCCGACGGCATGTCATCTGTGCTGGCACACTGGCTCGTACTCAGCTACAGTAATTTGGTAAATGTTCCCCCAAACATGGGGAATGCGTTCAACTACGTTACCCGTGTAGCGAACATGTTGAAAAACAAAGCAACCACGAGCAACGTTCTACTTATGAATGGTAGTGATCACCTTGAAGCCCAGCCACATGTACCGCTCGTCGTGGAGAATGTTAATAGGAACTCACCCGAATGGGACGTCAGGATAGGGACGCCCAGTGACTACTTCAAGCTTATCAAGGCCGGAAAACCGTCCCTTCAGGTTTTTGAGGGGGAGTTTAGAAGCTCGAAGTTTCACCCAGTGCTAACAGGGGTCACCTCGGCCCGCGTTTATCTGAAACAGGCAAACGCCGAGACACAGACTCTACTAGAGAAGTGGGTTGAGCCGTTCGATGGATGGGTATGGAGTCTGGGTGAGAGGCATAATCATGGATTGATCTGGCAGGCTTGGAAGCTTACCCTTCAATGTCATCCTCATGACTCAATATGTGGTTGTGGAATCGATTGGATACATGATGATATGATGGAGAGATTCGGTTCAGCTCAGCACCTTGGAGGATCCGTATTGAAGAATGACCTCTCATTGATCGCCTCGAAAATCAACCT
Source organism: Candidatus Njordarchaeum guaymasense (assembly GCA_030587605.1). Classification (GTDB taxonomy): domain Archaea; phylum Asgardarchaeota; class Njordarchaeia; order Njordarchaeales; family Njordarchaeaceae; genus Njordarchaeum; species Njordarchaeum guaymasense. The sequence continues at coordinate 25,959 of JAUQYT010000108.1, read as the reverse complement.
GAAAGGCGACAGCTACGCAATTGTAGTTTTCAATCCACTAAACTGGAGCAGAACCGACGCCGTAACGACAACAGTCTTCGCCAAGAAAAGCTCAGACCAATTCGAGCTAATTGACCCAGATGGCAGACCAGCGATATTCAAAGTCATCGGAGAAAGGAAAATTGGCAGAACATACTCGACAAAATACAAGGAGAAAGTACTCGACGTCACATTCCTAGCCGAGGATGTTCCATCGTGCGGATACAAGGCGTATAGACTCAGACCTGTCAGCAGAGAAAGAGAGGAACATGGATCTAGCTTGACAGTTCATGAAGACAAAACTGCCGAGAACGAGTTCTTCAAGATCAAGATTGAAGAGAATGGCTCTGTCACACTAACCGATAAGCGAAACGGAATGGTCTACAAGGACTTGAACACTCTAGAAGACGGAGGAGAAGTAGGCGACGAGTACAATTACGATTCACCCAAACAAGAGAAGATATACTCCAGCAGGGAGTTAAGGGCAGAAGTCACAGTTCTTGAGAACGGACCAGCCAAGTGCACCCTAAAAGTGGAGTATAACTTGATGCTTCCGGTATCGGCTAGCGAAGACAGAAAGATTAGGGTCAGCAAACTTGTCTCATGCCCAGCCACTTGTCATATCTCACTCTACGCCCAGGTGCCCCGAGTCGACTTCAAACTTGAATTCGAAAACAACGCAAAGGACCACAGGCTTAGGGTGCTCTTCCCAACGGGGTTAAGATGCGATCATTCATACGCTGATCAAGCATTCCACGTCATAAGGCGACCGCTCGACTTGCCCAATAGCAAAGGATGGGTTGAACTGCCTGTGCCAACCCAACCAATGCAGTCATTTGCATTAATTGGCGATGGTGAGAAAGGCGTTGCAGTCGCCACAAGGGGACTCCAAGAGTACGAGCTTTCAGAAGACGGCGTCATCGCGATAACTCTATTGAGATGCGTAGCGTGGCTATCCCAAGAAGAGTTATCAATAAGACCGGGTGCTGGACCAATAATCCAGACGCCCGGCGCCCAGTGCCTAGGTAAGCACACCTTCAACTATTCAGTTATTCCCTACAACGGAACTTGGGAAACAGCAAAGGTGTACCTACAGGCGATGCAACACCAAGCGCCAATGAAAACCGTTCAGCTTGTGGAACATGAATTTGCTGTCGTGGGCGAGCAGGCGATTGTTCCAGGTGAATTCACAGAGCCTGTGACTCAGAAAACCACATTATCATCACTCGCTTTGCCGCTCAATTTGAGTTTCCTGTCGGTTGAACCTAACAACATACTCTTGAGCGCAGTCAAGAGAGCTGAGGATGGAAATGGTATCATCATCAGGGTGTACAACACGACGAATGAGAAGGTCGAAGGAAGACTTAGAATATATGTGGAGCCCAGAAAAGTTATCCCTGTCAATATGCGAGAGGAACCCTTAAAGGAAGAGAGCAAGACACTAATCAAACGCAAACATCGCATATCCTTCGAAGCACCTCCATTCAGAATTAGAACATTTAGGCTGGTCTTGCCAGCAGTCTATCCGGCAAGACGTAAGAGGTGAGCACCGACTTTACTTGGAGTCGTGAGGGATTTGAATTGTCGACGAATGAAGAAGACAAGTTTAATGCTATCATACTTCCTCATACCCATTGGGATAGAGAATGGTATTCCACTTTCCAGACCTTCAGATCACGCCTAGTTATAATGATGGATAACCTTCTTGATATCCTCGCGAAGGATCCTGAGTTCACCTGCTTCACTTTTGATGGCCAAGTGATCCCTTTTGAGGATTACCTTGAGGTTAGACCTGAGAGACGCGAGGACATCAGAAGATACGTTAAGGCAGGGCGCATAGCTGTCGGACCCTTCTATATTTTGCCTGACAACTACCTTGTCAGTGGTGAAGCGCACATAAGGAACTTGCTCTTAGGAATGAGGATGTCTGAAGAGTTCGGCAAAGTTATGAGAGTCGGCTACATTCCTGACGCGTTTGGACAAATAGCGCAGACGCCCCAGATCCTCAACGGATTCGGAATCGATACAGCCGTGATCAACAGAGGAGTTGGTAACGAAGGAGACAGATTGAAGTCAGAGTTCATCTGGCGCGCTCCTGACAAGACATCCTCCGTGCTGACTCACTGGCTCGTGAATGGTTATGGCACCCTAGATAATGTCAGCGAGAATATGAAAATTGCTGTCGACCAAGTCGATTCCGCCACGAAGAATTTTCTTACTAAGGCCTCGACCCACAATGTTCTGCTGATGAATGGCATGGATCATGTTCAAGCCCAGTCCCATATGCCGCTAGTTGTTAAACAAGCAAACGAAAAGATAACCCGAGGAAAGTTCAAAATTGGGACCTTCGCTGAGTTCTTTGAAGCAGTCAAAGCGGAGAGCCCGGCACTCGACGTCTACGAAGGGGAGTTCAGGGGCTCGAAGTACAATCATGTGGTGCCTGGTGTCACGTCAACTCGGATGTACTTGAAGCAGATGAATGTCGAAACACAGACTCTGCTCGAGAAGTGGGCTGAGCCGTTTGACGCGTGGGTGTGGAGTATCGGGGGACGGCACAATCATGGATTGGTTTGGCAAGCTTGGAAGCATACGCTCCAGTGCCATCCTCATGACACTATCTGTGGCTGCGGCATTGACCCAATACACGACGAGATGATGAGTAGATTCATTTCAGCCCAACAACTGGGAGAAAACATCGTCAAAAAAGATCTGTCCTTGATTGCCTCCAATGTCGATGTGAAATCAGACGAATATGCTATTGTTGTTTTTAATCCGATCGCTTGGAGCAGAACTGACATCGTCGAAGTGACCATTCTTACAAATAAGAGCACCGAGAGGTTTGAGCTACTTGACGCTGGAGGCAAACCTGCGTCGTTTAGTGTGGTTGATGAAAGGATCATTGGAAGGTCCTTCTCCAGTAGATTCAAAGAGAAAGCATTTGACATAGCACTACTTGCGAAGGATGTCCCTCCATGCGGTTACAAGACCTACAAGGTTCGCCCCATCAAGGAAGGAAAAGGAAAACGGCAGAAAAAGAAGAAAGCAGATCGCCTGCCCAACCTAGTCATTCGAGGCGACAATGTGATTGAGAACGAGTTCTTCAAGGTCAAGGTCGAGAAAAATGGGTCGATTATTCTGCTCGATAAGAACACTGGAACCACCTACACGGGCTTCAACACATTCGAAGACATGGGAGATGTTGGAGACGAGTACAACTACGACCCTCCCAAACAAGACAGAGTATACTCGAGTGGGGATCTTGAAGCAAAAGTCACGCCCTGCACAAGCGGATTGGCAAGATGTACATTGAAAATAGAGTACGACTTGATGCTCCCCGCCAGCGCCAGTACCGATAGGAAAACAAGGTCGACGGCACTTGTCTCATGTCCAGCCGCTTGCTATCTCTCTCTATATCCTGATGTCCCGAGAGTCGACTTCAAGCTTGAAGTCGTTAATAACGCGAAAGATCACAGGCTGAGAATCTTATTCCCGACAGGATTGAAATGCGGGTACTCGTGTGCTGATCAAGCCTTCCATGTCATAGAGCGTTCCGTCGAATTACCAGAAGCTAAGAACTGGGCCGAACCGCCAGTCCCAACATATCCCATGCAATCCTTCGTCTCAACAGGTGATGGAAAGAATGGAATAACCCTAGCCGCCAGGGGGCTTCACGAATATGAGGTGAAGAAGGATGGCTCAATTGCGATCACCCTGCTCAGGTGCGTAGGATGGCTGTCACGAGACGACCTAGGGACAAGGAACGTCACCGCCGGACCGATTATCCCAACGCCAGACGCCCAGTGCCTTGGTAAACACGTTTTCTTCTACTCAGTAATCCCGCACAGAGGAACATGGGAAACAGGAAAGGCATACGTTCAAGCGATGCAGCACCAGACGCCGATGAGAATTGTCCAAGTCCTAGACCACGAATTCGCGGCCTTGGGAGAATGGGCGCTTATCTATACCGAGTTCAAGAATCTCGTAGTGAAGAAGGCTCAGGCACCCCTATCCCCATCGCCATTTCCGCTTGAACGAAGTTTCCTCTCAGTTGAGCCAACCAACGTGATCATAAGCGGGGTAAAGAGGGCCGAGGACGGGAACGGAATCATAGTTAGACTCTACAACACGACGAACGAGAAAGTAGAAGGCAAGTTGAAGTTCTACAGAAAGGTGAGAGAAGCTATAGCCGTGAATATGCGGGAAGAACCTCTAATAGAAAACGAGAAAAACAATGAAGCCTGTCATGTGCGTGGCGAGCTAGTAGACTTTGAATCGCTTCCATTTAGGGTGAATACGTTCAGACTAAAGCTAGAATAGAATTTCCCGCAGCCTCAAACATGTACCTCTCGCTAATTCCCTATTCCTCGCCAAGCTTCTTCAGAATCGACCTAATCTTCGCGAATTGTGAAGGTTTCAATTCCCTTCTTCTCGACCCTAGAATAGATAGGAATTTCCTTTTGTTGCTCTCATCCACAGCGAGTAGGATGCTCTCAGCGTGCATTGGAACATCACGAGGGATGCACTTCTTGAGGTGCTTGATCAGGATGGGGAAAATCTTGTTTCTGTATCGATTGTCCACGGAGGCGACCCTAGCCAAGGTTTTAATGCCCCATACGACCGTGATGAGCGAGCCTCGTTCGGTAGTTTTGATCACGTCATCAATGTTCTCCCATATTCGTCCCGATCGCTTCTCGGCGATTGTAGCTAGCGCAATCATGCCACCCCAAACCATTCGGTTGTTATTGCTCTTGAGCAGCTTGAGGAAATCGTCAACGTACTCGGAAATCAACTCCGGGTTTGTATAACCTATCTCATAGAGAACTTTTAGACAGTCACTTTGGACGCTCTTGTTCTTATTCCAAAGGTTTTCTGCAATTTCTTTGATTCCTTGTTCGTTCCTTGTCTTAGCTAGTTCCTTCGCTAGCTCCTGATTTGGGACCTCATCACGTCTATTCCGAAAAAAAGCAATTCTGCCCAATACTGACATTGTACTCTAGCCTCTCCTTAATCCATGTCAAGACAAGTAACATGGAGCTTACGTGCTGTTGTTTAGAAAACCCCTTTTCGCTCCTTTCTTTCCTTGGAAAATGTGAGGTGCCTGGAATGGCTCATTATTTTCTCTTTTGCTTGTATGTGTCGATAGAGATTCCCTCTGAAGGGCTTCTACCTATCTTGGCAAACTCAGTTAGCAAGCGCCTGGTCAGGGAACCGACTTTCCCATCTCCTATGACCCTACCGCTAACAGCAACTACTGGGACAATTTCGGCTTTGGTGCCTGTTAGGAAAACCTCGTCAGCGTTCATGAACTCGAAAGGAGTAATATCTCTCTCCACGACATTGTATCCGAGGTCCCTTGCCAGCTTCATAGTTCTTCTTCTGGTAATCCCGTCGAGTATGCCTGCAGTTACAGGTGGAGTGACTAGCATGTCTGCTCCCAGCACTATGAAGACGTTCGCTGTTGGAGTCTCGCTGACATAGCCTCTGTGATCCAGCATTATGGCGTCATCGTAACCCGCTTCATTTGCTTCTATCTTCGCCAAGACGCTGTTCATGTAGTTCAGTGATTTCACTTCATGTGTCGTTGAATCAACTGGATCCCTTCTGACTGAGACGATTCCGACGCGTATACCCTTCTCCTTAGCCTCCTTGCCGTACGTTGCTTCCATTGGCTCAGCTATTATAATGATCGTAGAGTTCGTGCATTTCTTCGGGTCCACGCCCATGTCTCCGACGCCCCTGGTTACAATGAGGCGAATGTAGGCATCACGAAGCTTGTTAATTCGAATTGTCTCGACAAGGGTCCTAGTCATTTCATCCATTGATATCGGGATGCCAAGTTTTATCGCCTTAGCGGAACGGTAGAGTCTGCAGACATGCTCAGAGCCCTGAAAGATAACACCATCATAGACCCTTATCCCCTCAAAAACACCGTCACCGTAGAGGAGACCGTGATCGTAGACTGAGACCTTGGCTTCACTCTTGGGATAGAACTTCCCGTTCACGTAAACCTGATACTCTCTTGTCGACATCTCCCGCGCTCACCCTGATTCAAGCTTATCAGTTCATCACGATATAAGCTTTAATATTCGCAATGCACTGTGAATTTAAAAAGTTCCCAACGCAGAGCACCTAGAGTGTATTCCAAGTCGCCCAAATGCTCCGCGGTCAGGAATCAGTAATTTGGATGCCGCTGAGATTCTGAATTCTGTAGCTCAACTATATCATGTTAATGGAGATCGGTCGAGTTTGGGTGTCTTTCTACGATCGTGTGAAAGACCTGAACTATGAATGTGATAGCAGTGATATTAATGGACTATTCAAACAGAAAACTAGCGCGCTCTGAGCAGCAATAGACTTTTAAAGTGATTTTCGTTAGGTGCGTACAAGGAAAAACCTCGCGAGAGAGGGCAAAATTGAAGAGAAGTACTGAAAGGAACAGACTTTTGGAATTTGCTAATCTTATAGCTTGGTTCGCTGCAACGTTCATCAATATTGTCGCAGAGATAATACCTCTGAACGGGATTACCACTGCTCAGATCTCTGACTCACTACCAAACCTCTTTGTCCCAGCAGGCTTGACGTTCTCGATCTGGGGCGTCATCTACATACTCACAGGCTTGTTTGCGGTCTATCAATTTCGTGGCTACGCAGCGGACTTAGTGCGAAAGATCAGCTACTGGTTCGTGATTGGTAGCGCTGCTAACTTTGCATGGATCATCCTGTGGCACTACTTGGTCATCCCAGTATCCCTAGTCGCGATGTTAGTTCTCTTTTTGAGTCTGATGATTATCTACTTGCGTCTCGGACACTACAATAGCTTCTCAAAAGAGAACCTAATCATGAGAGTGCCGTTCAGTGTATATCTAGGATGGATCACAGTTGCTACAATTGCCAACGTTACGGCGTTGCTAGTCTCTGTCAGTTGGGACGCATTCGGGATACCCCAATCAATATGGGCGATTCTAGTAATAGCTGTCGCAATAATAATCTGTTTAGCAGTGTTGTTTACACGAAAAGATATACCGTACAGCTTGGTAATTGATTGGGCTTTGCTTGGAATTCTCTTAAAGCGCATAGGCGATGAACTCAGCGTTGCTGCAACGTCGGCGATCGGCGTGATAGTGATTTCAATAGCGATTCTTCTGGTCTGGTTCATGTCATGGAGAGGGAAGCCGCGAAGCAAGAAGTGAGATTGCGGAACGCAACAACCTTCTTTAAGGGATTTCCTCCCCATCTCCACTCTCCCCCTTTTTCCTTACTCTTAGCATTAATAGCGCGCACTAAGCTTTTATAAATGCAGAACAAGAATAGTAGGTAAGAAGCAATTCTAAAAACTCAATCGAGAATTGATTCAGTTTTGAAACTCAGCACAGGTGCAAGTGGTATCTTGTTGAACCCAACTTGCTGAGCGCAAACTGGGAAGCTTCTTGTTAAAATGAGGGGATATGAGATGACTGAGGAAGAAGCAAGAAGTGTTGAGGAAACAGGAAAAGAACTAGCTGTGGATGAAACAGACCGGATAATAATATCTTTTCTCCAGCGTGATTCCAGAACGCCAGCCGCAGAGATAGCAAAGAGGCTTGGCTTGTCTGAGACAACTGTCAGAAACAGGATAAGAAAGCTGGCAGATTCAAGTGTAATAAAGAGGTTCACAGTGAACTTGGACCTAGCGAAGCTCGGCAAAGGAATAACAGCGCTAGTAATGATAAACACGGCTAGAGGTCAACAGGCCATATCTCAAGAGCTGAACAGTATCAGCGAAGCGGTTGAAGTATACTCTGTCACAGGCGAATTCGATTACGTTCTTAAGGTGATCTGCGAGAACCCAACTGAACTTGAAAAGATAATTGAGAAGATCAGGAATCGCACCTCGGTGGAGAGAACAACAACCTTCGTGGTCCTCTCAACAATTAAAGAAGGCGGAATCGTTCAAGTTTCATCCAAAGAGATCACTTTCTAGAAACACAAGGAAAAAAGAGGATATTGTCCTCAGATTGCTATCCCTTACTTCTTGATCTTCTTCTGCTCTTCCTCTTTTAGTGGTCTCTTCAGCACTTTTCCCACGAGTGAAGTGGGCACCTCATTTCTGAATTCAATGAATTTGGGAACCTTGTATGGTGCAAGTGACTTTCGGGCATGAGCAATGATCTCTTCTTTGAGTTTTTCGCTGGGCATGTAGCCTGGGTTTAGGACGATGAATGCTTTCACCTTCTCGCTGCCAGGTTTCTCAGGATCTGGGACTCCGAGTGTTGCGGCCATCTTGACAGCAGGGTGTTCGTATAGCACGTCGTCCACTTCACGCGGATAGACCTTGAAACCGGACACGATGACCATTTCCTTCTTCCTGTCGACGATGTAGAAGTAGCCCTCCTCGTCCATCTTCCCTATGTCGCCAGTGAAAAGCCACCCATTCTTCAGCTGGTTCTTTGTCTCCTCAGGTCTGTTCCAGTACCCCTTGAAAACTTGTGGCCCTCTTATCACGATTTCTCCTGGTTCGCCCAATGGAACTTCCTTTGTACCTGTATCAATATCGACCAGCTTGATATCCGTGTCAGATATCGGGAGACCCACACTGCCGAGTTTGATTCTTCCACCGAACGGTGTTACGGTTGCTGCCGGTGAGGTTTCAGTCATGCCGTAAGCCTCAACAAGCTTAGCTGCGGTCATCTCCTTGAACTTCTTAAGTACTTCAGGTGGACAAGGTGCAGCACCGCTCACCAACACCCAAAGAGAACTGAAATCAACTTTCCTGTTTACGACGTCAGGGTGCTCCAAGATCTTCATGTAAAGTGTGGGAACCCCAGGCATGAGGGTAGGCTTAGTGGTCTTAATCAAATATACCAACGATGATATGTCTCGAGGATCAGGGTTCAATATCAGCAATGCGCCGACGTACAACCCCATGTTCATACATGCTTCCTGACCGTAAAGGTGGAAGAAAGGAAGGTTAGCCATCATAACCTCCTTGCCATACTTAGCTTCCTTAACCCACACTAGGGTCTGTACTGCGTTAGAGTGCAAATTGTAATGTGTCAGAATAGCACCTTTCGGGATCCCCGTTGTCCCACCCGTATACTGCAGTATCGCGGGGTCTTCCTTGGGGTTGATCTTGACTTTTGGCGGGTTAGGTTCATACTTGTTTATGAGATCTAGGAACCATTGGGCTCCAGGAACCTCCTTGTGGACCGGTGGTTTTCCGGGCAAGAAGTCCTGAAGCGCTGTGACTATTACGCGCTTGACCTTGGTTTCACTCTTTATCGCATTAAGTGTTGGTAAGTATCTTTCGTCAATTATTATGGTCTCTGCACCAGAATCCGTTAGCTGATACTTGGCTTCAGGCGGCGTTGCCAGCAGACTTAGCGAAGTCACGATCGCGCCGATCCTTATCGCCGCATAATACCCCATTATGAATTGTGGATAGTTTGGCAAGAATAGGGCTACCACATCTCCTTTCTTTACACCCATAGTTGCTAGAGCGGTAGCAAGCTTATCTACATACGTCTTGAGATCCTTGTAGTTTATCTTCTTTCCAAGGAAGTATACTGCAGGACTCTCTGGTATTTCCTTCGCGGCTCGATCGATCACATTGTGCAGCGGGACCTCTGGGTAATCGATGTGCTCTGGAATTCCAGGCACATAGGATTTCAACCATGGTTTCTTAGCGTAGATACTTTCAGTGGGCAAACAGTTTCGCAGCCTCCTCCGAACGGTTCGCATTCGTTCTTTGCCATCAGTCTAGATGAAGTACTATTTTTACCTTGCTAGTATGAGGTAATTAGGAAAACGAGTGTTGGAGATGCACAACAATATCCTCTGACTTAGAGGGATTAATTGACTGATAGCTCTGATCAGAACCAAAAAAGGATGAAATGAAAAGATATGAAATAACAGGAAGGAAGTTCTCAGCGAGTGCCTTATCTCGAAGTTGTTTTCTGACTCCTAGCCAGGGACCTCCCACTTATCCGCTCGTCGTCTCTTCTAGACTTGAAACGATAGCTGATATTGGTGTTATTCCTTAGTGCTCTCCGAAGTGTCTGGCGAACCATCCTTCCTTCTTCTTCTCAGTCTTCTTTGCTGGCTTCTTACTTGCCTTTGCCTTCTTCTTCTTTGACATTTCTTAACCCTCTCGGAACCTTTTGTTCGACATTCTTGCACTACGCATAAATGTTTCTCTGGAGCCCTCGTCTCTGTGAGGATTGTCTGGATATCGCTGCGTGCAGTGCATTACTTGATTTGTGTACTTCGTGCCTAATAATATTATCCGTTGCCAAGATTAGAAATCTGTAATTTACCTTTCTTGAAGCCACGAAGTCTCACGATATCATAAGTTGCTGCTCAGAAGTAATGATCCAGTATGCCTGCATTTGATGTCTAAAAAAGAAGGAAAGGTGGAGCTGCTATCTTGCTCTCGAAGGCCTCGAGTAATCTGTCTCAGTTGCCAGTCGACTTATCTACATCTTCCATCCTGCCGTAGCTTCGATTAATTGTCCGTTTATCAGGTCTGAGTCATCGCAGGCCAAGAATAGTATGACCTTCGCTGCCTCGATAGGCTTTGCTGGAAACTGGTTTGCGATTATCCCGTTGCGCCCCGCTCCAATCTCCCCTGCCTTGTACATCTTGAAACCATCTTCGGGAGTTTTAGCTCCAATAGAAAGCATAGTCTCTTTCGTCATGTCTGTCTCAACGAACCCCAGCGCTACACAGTTCGCGTAGACGTTGCTTGTTGCCAACTCCTTGGCGGCTGTCTTGGTTAGGCCTATGATCCCAGACTTCGCTGCTGCGTAGTTTGACTGTCCGAAGTTTCCGTGCGTACCTGAGGTTGACGTTACACTAACTATCTTTGCCTTGAAGCTCTTGTCCTCCTTAGCTTTAGCACGCCAAGCAGGCACAAAGGCCCTCATGCAGTTCCAGCAGCCTTTAAGGTTGACGTTTAGAACGAGATCCCATTCTTCTGATGTCATGTTCCACATTGTCTTGTCACGTAGTACGCCAGCGTTGTTGATCAGGACGTCTACTTTCTTGAATTCTTTTACTGCTGCCTCAGCCATCTTATTGACTTCGTCAGCCTTCGAGACATCACACTTGACGTATATTGCCTTTCTTCCAGCAGCCTTGACCTTGTTCACAGTTTCGGTTCCGTCAGCTAGGTCTGCTACGACTATGTCTGCGCCTTCATTGGCGAAGAGTTCAGCCGTTGCTTGACCGATTCCTCGAGCTGCTCCAGTTATTATTGCAACTTTTCCACTTAGCCTTCCCATATTGATTTTTCACCTCTCCACAGACGCGGAAACTCTCTCTTCTTTTTCACCAAGCAACTAAACTGGTTTTTCCCTCTCTACACCTAAATCGTTTCCAAGATTTAGCAGAGTTTTCAGCTAGGTAATAGAAATCGCCCCTCTTTAAATAGTTGAGGGTCGAGAACAAACTCTTATCTTGTTGATGTCTGTTCAAGAGGAAATGAGTTTGAAGCTACGCATTGACATATTCCCTATCCATTTCCCTGATCATGTAGAAGTCCAATTCCCATTCCATCCCTCAACGGTATACTGTTTTCTTTTGGGAGCATTCGGCTTTGGACAAGGGCGTGCTCTGCTATTACAGTCGGATGAGACGTTCTTTCGTAACTAGGAGCCTTTAAAAAGGTTCTTGGAAATTATATTAGAGACAAGTCTCAAACACCAACATCGCAGCTAGACTCTATTCACTCTCGCTTTGTTTTTTATTGACGTCTAAGGAGTTTCTGAGGGGCGGAAGACTTTGAGTAGAAGAGGCAAGATGAAAGCAGCCATGTACTACGGACCAAATGAGATGAGGTACGAGGAGACGAACATACCTGAGATCGGTCCCGGAGATCTTCTCGTTAAGGTAAAAGTCGCGCTCACTTGCGGCACCGATCTGAAAACCTTCAAGAGAGGGCACCCCGTAATAGTGCAGAGGGTTCCCATGGTCCTAGGTCACGAATTCGCTGGCGTCGTTGAGAAGGTTGGCGAAGATGTTGAAGGGTTCAAGAAAGGGATGCGGGTAGTTGCAGCCAACTCAGCGCCATGCAACACGTGCTTCTACTGCAAGAGGGGACGTCAGAACCTCTGCGAACACCTGAACGAGAACCTCATTAACGGCGCATACTCCGAATACATTCGCGTTCCCGAGCATATAGTGCGCCAGAATACGTACGAGATCCCGCCCCGCCTCTCCTTCAAAGACGCAGCCTTGGTTGAACCACTTGCATGTGTGGTTCACGGTACGGAAGCCGCAGAGATTGGTCTAGGCGACACTGTGGCAGTAATAGGCGCTGGTCCTATAGGTCTCATGCTACTTCAGCTTATCAAGCGAAGCGGCTCGTGTAAGATCATTGTTACAGACCTTTCACAGAAGCGCTTGGAGACAGCTAAAGCGCTTGGAGCAGATTTCATAATCAATGGCCAAAATGAGGATCAAGTTGCGAAGGTAAGTGACCTCACAGATGGTAGAGGAGCAGACGTGGTGATAGAGGCAGTCGGACAGCCAAAAACGTGGGAGGCGGCAGTCGAAATGACTAGGAAAGCAGGACTCACAGTACTATTTGGAGGAGCGCCGGGAGGAACGAAGGTAAGCATAGATACCAGAAGGTTTCACTATGAGGAGCTGACAATTAAGGGGGTCTTTCATCACACTCCGCTCTACGTCGAGAAGGCTCTCAGGTTACTTGAGTGCGGAGCCATAGATACAGGTGCCATAATAACCCATGAAATGCCTCTGAAAGATGTTGTAGATGCGCTAAAGCTGATGGAGGCGGGGGAAGCGGTCAAAGTTGCGATAATACCCCCTTAGGCCCAGAAGAATAAAATGTGGAGGACATTGCGCGCATTGCGACGGCTTTTCTATCTCAGGTGATGTTTAGGGGATACTTGCCCCATTTTCTGCCAGACGCGATGAGTGCTTTGAAATTCTTTTCCGGCGTCATGTGAGGAACTTGGTCCCCTGTGCTCAGCACGTATCCGCCTCCTTCGCCGGCGTCCCTTATGCATCTCTTGACTTCCTCCTCCACGGTCTTCTCTGTTCCATTAAGCATTGTGTCAATTGTGTGAACGTTGCCCTTGAGGCACATTTTTCGCCCGTACTTCTCTTTCACCTCTGCGAGGTTCACGTCTCCTGATGGTGGCCGCTCCAGAGGCTCGATGACGTTAAGGTCGGTGTCGGCAACCATGTCCACTATTAATCTTGATCTTCCACAAACGTGAAGATGAGACGGAATACCGTACTCCCTGCATACTCTCGCGACTTCTTTGATAATGGGGAGGTTGAACTCCCTGAAGATCTTGGGTGAGGAAACCGAGAGGGAAGAGCATGATCCGCCTACAACGACTTCATCTGGATTGAGAAGCGTACATGCTGCGCGAACGTGTTCCTTCAAAAGGTCGATAAGAATCTTTAGAATCTCTTTCATCAGATCGGGGTACATGTAGTGATCCATTATTTCTTTCTCTGTTTTTCCTCTTACGGCATGCCAGAATTCCGAGAAAATGGGAATGCCGTCGAACACGGCTCCTAGGTTCCCAACACTCTTGTAGATCTCTTGGAATGTTGCTTTTTTTCTCTTCCATGGATCCCAGACGAGTTCCTTCAGTTTCTCGAAGTCCTCTTCCGGGTTCTCAACCAGTCCCTTGATTGTCCACGGTGGTTCACTCTTGGGAAATCTCATCACGGTCGTCAATTCGCCTTTCGAGGTTTGGATAGTAGCTTTCACATCCACCTTTTTAGCCGGATCAACATCTGTGAAGTCAACTTTCATCTTCAGATTCTCGTTCAGTTTAATTAAGTCGAACATTGATTGAGAGGCGTCAACCCAACCGTCAAATTTGAACAACTTAAGAAGCTCAAGGTAAGCTCTCCAGAGGGGTGGGTCGCTAGCCAAGTAAACTTGCCAGAAAGGCTTCCACGTATACTTGCAAGGGAACATGTTTGACACGTCAGGAGAGACAGGGATCATGTCTGGCTCTTCCAGTCTGAAGGCAGTCAGCATCCTTTCCTTCGAACTCATTGGACACAAAGAGCCTCGTGTCTCCCTTCACGCGTTGCATGAATATTGCTTGAGTCGACTTCAGGCAAGAATGGCTGCTAAGATCCCTGAAAGGAAAATTCCGTCGAATGTTCCAGCGCCGCCAATGGCCGCTATTTTGGGTCCGGTCTTAAATACGTCCTTCAGGTGCGCGATGTCGGCTCCGATCAAAGTGCCAAGTACGCCACTGACATATGCTGCATAGGGTGCGTATGGTTGCGCGATCAGGATTGCCAGTCCAGCTGCTGCAAGAGGTGCGACAAGGGCTGGTGCAGCGATCCCCAGCCCCTTGACGGGACGCGCTACTAGATACATTATTGCGGAGACTAGGATGATCGGAACCAAAGCGAACTGGATCAGCGGAGGGACTTTGAAGAAAAGGTAGATCGAGATGATTATGGGGATCAAGGCTCCTCCGACGTTAATCGCTACCGTTGTCGGTGCCTTAGCCCGGGTTCTGGCAGGAACACGGAAGACAATCCCGAAAAACTCAACGTATTGCTGCGTTACTGTTTCCCTGCTGGTAGAGACCTTCTTTATCGGTATGTTCATCCAAGACCCAAACAGTGAACCCAACAGAATGAGCATCGCAACATTCCAGCTAAACCCGATCTCTTTCAGGGCCCCTCCGATAAGTCCCACGAAGATGAAGCCCAAGACTACAAAGAGTACAATGAAGAGGATCAAATCTATTTTGTAGTGGTGAAATCTGTACAAGACACTCGAACCGCCGTCGCTCGGGCTCTCAGACAAGTCACATCACATCGCTCATGGGAATACCCACCATCTATTTCATCCAATGGTTTGTCATTCACATTTATTTATCCTTTCCCGCCTGTTGAATTCACTTCGAGTGAAAAATCAGAAAAAGATCTGCAGGGTAAGAGAGTGAAGCGTCAAACAAGGTTTCGCTAAATCAAGCTTATATACTGATAATTGTTGTAACTCAGTACTAACAGTGAATCGCTTTGACGGTGGACAATTGGATCTTGGGAAGCGTTAAAGACCTTAAGGTTTTGAAAGGCCCGACCAAAGACAAAATGGGTGTCGGCGAGTTCCTCTTCTCAGATAGGTACTCAGTTTTTGACTGGGGTGAGATGCCCGACCTGATCAATGGCAAGGGTGCAGCACTGTGCATAATGGGTGCATACTGCTTCGAGCAACTCGAGAAAGAAACGGGCATCAAAACACATTACAGAGGGCTAGTCACACCAAACGGGGAAAGAGGAGTTAGAACTCGGGATCTAGATGAGCCAGCAAACATCATGGAAATAGACTTAGTTAACGTGGTAAAACCAAAACCGTACACCACTAGTTCGGGAGAGCTGAGATATGATTACAGGATTTACACACCGCACGTAGCAAACATCTTGATACCACTCGAAATCATTTACAGAAACGGATTACCCGAAGGCTCATCGATCTTTAAGCGTCTAAGCCAAGGAACACTGAAGCCAGAAGATCTCGGATTGGATCATTACCCCAAGCCGGGCGAACAATTGATAAAACCAGTATTTGACATCAGCACCAAACTTGAGATGGGAGACAGGTACATCACTTGGAAAGAAGCAAGTGAAATTGTGAAACTGACAGACGAAGAAACCAAAGAAATCAAGGAAACGCTGCTAAAAACAGACAAGGTCATTACGAAGGTAGCCTCCAAGGCCAGGCTCAAGAATGAAGATGGAAAAATTGAGCTGGCATTCAATCCAAAAAGAGAGATCATCGTGGTTGATGTCATAGGGACACTGGACGAGTGTAGGTTCACTTACGAGGATGTCCACGTAAGCAAGGAAGTGGCAAGACAATTCTACAAAGAAACAGAATGGTACAAGGAGATAGAACAGGCAAAGAAGGAAGCAAAATCAAGAGGAATCGAAGACTGGAAATCTCTCTGCAAGTCCAATCCAAGGAAAATAGATCCAATCCTGAAGAAAATAGTGATAAACATGTACACCTCGGTAGCAAACGAATTCACTGGCTCAAGGATATTTGACGCTCCGAAGCTCGAACAAGTGATCAAGGACTACAAAGCGTACTTGAAAATAAAGACAGCAAAAGCTTGAATGCTTCTATCCACACTGGATCCATTTTCCAAGAAAGATGACTGACATCAAGTCATAGGAATCAAAGACTTCCGCTCACCGTTGTTTCTGCGCTTCCAGTACTCTGATTAGTTTTGGAAGTGATGCTATTGCTGCCGATTCCATCATCTCGAGCAAGAGAACCCCTTTGAATACTTTTCCTTGTGCTATGTGCTTAATGAATTTTTCCCACTCTGTGGTTCCCGCTCCGAGCGGTATGTGGTCTATCCTGTATGGCACTTGAACGTCGTGGAAGTGGATCTCATGGATCCTGTCTATGTAGTGGTCGTAGAAGTCGTATGGGTTCTGTTTTGACATAGCACAGTGACCGTAGTCAAAGCAGATCCCTGTATCGTACTCTTCTAGAAGCGGATCAAGAAATATGTCATAGGGTAACGCGCAGTCTGGCTCAATAAGTATCTTCCTTGGGTTGCCTGCGACATCGATAAGCTCGGATAACCCTCGACCTCCCTTTTCCACGATGTACTTGTAGATTCTCCTTTTTATTAAGGTCGGCTGGGGAAGGCTGGCTATCTCACTTTCAACGAACCGGGTTGTGTGAAGAACGTAGCCCGTGATTTCAAGGGGCTGAGTAGCCTCTATGGATTCTTTAAGGCACTCCATCGTTGCTTTCCTGCTCCTTTCATTCAAGCTGAGGAAACTCATGTCCATTAAGGGAAGGTGAACGGAGTATGACACGCCTCTGGTTTTTTTTATCTCAAGAAGCTCACCGATAACCGTGTCGTCCGCAACCCCAGGTACCATAAATCTCGTGTCGATCGCTATCTCTACGTGTCGGAACCCAGCATCAATCAATTTCTTAGCACGTCTACTCAGACGAAGGTGATCAAAATCAACGCTTTCCAGTCCCTCTTTATCCGCTGGGATATTTGCGACGATGTCAATCAAACTACCGACTTCAGTGCCAATTATCATATCGGGTCCACCTTTCCGGAATCTGGTAATAGCATTTCAAGCTGAGTGATACGACGTGGGTTATGACTGCTAGTTCTCCTCGCTTTGACCTTTATTCCAGATTGAACCGAGAACGTGATATAAAAAGTTTGTTAACGCACAACGAATCGACCCTCGTTTACGGCCCTCCTCGGAGGTCAGCTACAGGAAAGAAAAAGCGATATTAGCTAGGCTTCAAACACGCTTCTTTTCTTCCGATTCATTCAGACTCCTCTGAGGCTAGCTCTTGACTCGCACCGGCACAAGGAAGCCCACTGGAGAAGGCCACCCCTTCACAATCTGCCACCCGAAAAGTCTCTGGATCCAACCTACATTTGCTTCTTAGTCTCGCGTCATAGCACGGACAAGAATACTTTGGCGACGTATAGTGCTTAAGTAACGCGTTAGCTCGGTGTTTCGGATCGCGGGGATCATATGGCTGGGTCACTTCCCTTAGGCCCTTCACGATCGCTTGGTGGATATCACCCTTCACGATGTTTGAGAGGTCCCTCATGCCGATGTTCAGTATTTTGTCTGCGAATTTATCAAGGAAGGCCTCACCGACATTGACAAGAATTTTATTCAATGCAAAACTAGGAAAGTCATGACTTGCCGCCACTGCGACTAAGACTTGAGGGGAGTCCATGACTTGTAGGGCATTTATCTTGATGGGTGGCATCTCAATCGATTTTAGAATTCCCTGCCCTGTTATTTCTCTTGACAGGGATGTTATAGCACCGAGGAAGCTACTGACCAAGGCAGGATCCTTCTTGATACTACCATATACTCTGTGGAACACAACGACGCCGTCTACAATGATGTACACGTTGTGTATCTCGAGCCCGCCTTCTTTTTTATCCGTTTTTTCCTCGGATTCCAAACTCGTGTTGACCTCGCGCAGATCGATGTCCACACATTGCTCATTGGAGACTCCTATTTAAATGTCTTGTCGTGCAGGGCTTTGTGTGGCAAATCCCATTTGGGAAGCTCGCTGCAAGTTGCTTGGCGAGATGTCGGGTGGAAGCAGACGTACTACTTCACTTAGATCCGCTGTAAAACTTTGAGAGATGCGATTGACAGGTTGAGCAAGAAGATACTCATTTGTCAAAATTCGCACGGTGAACTTCAGCATGGTATTCCGTGCTTCACCAATGTCCACTTTTTCGCCCTTCGGCATTTAGGTGGATGCCGAGAAGACGTTCTACCCACTCTTCTATTGTCCTCTTATTAGGATCATTCTTGCTTGATCAGCTGTGTATTCGCAGCTGTCTGCTGCTTCCTCTATTTCCTTCAGAAGGTCATATAGGTTTAGAAAGACCGATGTGGGAACCGTTTGATCATACTTGCTGAAGCCCAGTTTAGTGCTTGAGTACAGTACGTCAACTTCATGCTCGAGTTCCTCGACCCGGATGATGTTTTGCTCGGTTTCCTCAGTCTTGGCCTGGATTAAAGAGAGAATCATCTTCCTCATGGCACTGACACATTCAAGGAGTCTAGCGCTGAGCTTCTTATAGTACGACCAAAGTCCATCTGGGATCCTCGCCGAGCTCTGGGTTAGTATCTCTACGTCCTTCGAAGCATCCTTGCAGTGAAACATTGTAGCATCCAGTCTCCTGGTCAGGTGTAGTAGGTCTTCCCTGATCTTGGGAGGCAACTGTCCTTTCGTCAGTTCTCCTTCGATTCTTTTCCTCGTTCTATCCGCCTCGTCGTCATATTTGTGGAGCACATCGGCGTGCCGTGCAACCTCGCCTTTCGATTTGCTGTTTACAGTGTCGTTGAACGCAGAGGCTACCATCACAGCTCTTTCAGCGTTTTCCCTAATCATTTTGAGAACCTGACTTTCACGTCGCCTTGTGAACCAATCAAGCAACTGCTCGCTCAACAACAAACCCCACCCGGATGCTGACTAGTTAGGTCGGTTCTAATTGAGAAGATAGGCTAGTCTCGTTGAAACATATAACTCTTTAGTTTTGCCTTTTCATCGGGCTTCGTCTTCCACGGAAAAAGGCGTAAGACCCTTACTTACTAAGGATTGTATGATAATATTACTTTCGCCTTTTCTATGAGGGCGTCGACTCTGTCTCTTGAGGTTCTCAGCCTTCTACTGAGCGCTTCTGGCTCATATGTGACTAGTTGTTTCAGTAGAATTATGCCTTCCCCCGCGAGTCTTCTCCTAAGGGTTGCATCCAGAGTCTTCAGGTACGTTATTGGGTAGAGCTTTTTCTCCTCTATCATGTCCTCCAAACCACGTTGCGCGGGGTAATTCCACCCTATTTGCTCTATTCCCCTGCACTCCCCGTAGCGCTTAGCGTGGTCCGAGTACTTCGTGTTACTAATCACGGTGGCCTTGTCCAAGTTGACTGAATTCAGCGCGAGCTTGAACCCTTCCGTAATGTCCTCGAAGATTGCTCTGGCAATGCGACTTACGTCGAGTCCAGTCAGTGCATGATGGTTGAAGTGATGTTTCACTTCAACAGCGTATGTCTTCCCATCCTTTCTCGCGATGGCGTCAACCTCGTGCTCAACGCACTTCCCTCTCACGATGAGGTTTGGAGTAACTTCATAACCATGTTCTCTCAGCAGGATATGAACGAATTGCTCAAAGTCTGGTTTTGGTCTCATCAGACCGAGCGCTCTTCTCAGATCAATGTGGCTCTTGACTTCCTCCCTGTATCTGGCTAAGTGCCTAAAGATCATGTTGAGGATCTGCTTGCTCTTGATCCCGTAGTAGGCTCTCCTCTCAATCTTCTCAGCTACGGCTTCTGCTTCCTCCCGGGATGCTCCCATCCTAAGGCAAGTTCTTATGATCTTCTCTTTCTCAAAAAGCTGTTTTGACCCATCTGCCTTAGTCACCGAAAGAGCCATAGAAGCGCACAACCTATTGAACTCCCTGCACGGCATCCGATTTCTTGGCTATATGTCTTAGATCTTTATCTCTATTTCTGTTTTCTCTCCACGCTCCCTGAGCCAAGCAGTCAAAATATCCCAATCTCCTTGCAAGAGTGAGGCGCTCCATCGCTCCCTTTCTGAATTTCTGATGCCCCTCGTTGTGCTTCAGGACTAGAAATATATGGAGACATGTGCATAATCGGTCAATGAACATTCAGAAAACACGCGGATGCGTGAAAGAACATGAAGACTGAAGCCACAGCCAGAAGACTGGATGAAACGGATGCCGAGATTTTGAAAGTACTCGTTTCGAGTGCCAGGCTCTCGAGCAGGCGGATCGCCGAGAAGGTTGGTGTCTCAACTGCTACAGTAATATCGAAGATAAGAGCGATGGAGCAAAGCGGAATAATCAAGGGATACGCGGCAATACTGGACCAGGAAAAGTTAGGATACGAGTTGACTGTGATTACAGAGATTACTGTCTCAAAAGGCAAACTCCTCGAAATGGAGCAGGAAATCGCGAAGATACCAAACGTTTGCGCTGTCTATGACGTTACTGGGTTAACTGATGCGATGGTTATTGCAAAGTTCAAGAATAGAAGTGAGCTCAGCAATTTTACCAAGTATTTGCTCTCAATGCCCTTCATAGAAAGATCAAACACACATGTCGTATTGACCACACTCAAGGAAGATTATAGACTAATCTGAAGGCAATTGAAATGAGGAGCGCAATAGCCGCGAGCGTAATTCCAGAGACCAGAAAAAGAGGATGATATAGAAGGAACCTAACCCATTCATATACCTTTGAGTCGTTTCACTTTCTCCACATGCAGTTTCTCCATTTCTGTCCTGACTTGCTCCAGTCTCTTCCCGTGGAGACCATAGAACTTCAAGCCGATTACTGCTAGCCCAAATGCCAGTAGTGGAATCAATGTGAATGCGGCCCTAAAGACGATATCTATCTCCGGTGTTGGTGGAGTATTTCCTTGGTAGCCCGTAATACTGAAGAGCAGCGCGTAAGTCACACCTTCCATGGAATAGGCCAACCTTGACACGAACGCATTCATCCCAAAGTAGACTCCTTCACGTCTCACCTTCGTTTTGACCTCATCCTCGTCTATGATCTCACTAACCATTAGTTCAGGCAACATCATGTAGCCTGACAGCCCAATGCCAGCTACGACCGTCAGAGGTATGGCATTCATTAAGCCCGAAACGATCAGGAAAGGCTGAAGCGCCAGGACGAATATTACATTGGAGACGATGAAACATTTTCTTGTGCCATACTTCCTGTAGGCTCTACCCCAAATTGGCAGGAATGGCAAGGCTGTTATGAACATTGTCATAAGGAGTATTGTCACGTCTGCCTTCTGGATCCCCAAGAAATTAGTCGCGAAGAACTCCATCAGCCCTTGCATCCAAAGAAAGGAAAAGTTGATCATGAGGCTCGCAAGAGCAAACATCAGGAAGGACTTGTTCCTCAAGGTTACCCCGAATGTCCTGCGTAATGACAGGTTTGGATCCATGCTGAATTCTTTCCGTTCCCTATTCGTGACTGCGCTGATAATGTAAGGTATGGAACCCAAAGCGCCAATGGCCAAGCCCACGTACTTGTATGCTTCGAATACGCTCATGGAGGTCATGAGGTTCGAGATTAACATCGGCATCATGAAAGCCAATATCAATCCGAATGCTGCGAATATCTGCCTGAAGAGCTGAACTTGGGCTCTTTCCTTAGGCTTTTCGTAGAGTTCTGGAAACATTGCGATGTACGGAACGCTAACCAACGTATAGAATCCGTCGAAAGCTACCATGGAGAGAACTAGATAGATAAACACTGTTATGTCCCACGGATTTGCGAGAGTTCCTTGCACTGGGGGAGTCCATACTAGGAAGTAGAAGATGAAGAGGAAAATCGCTCCGATCCCGACGTATGGTCTTCTTCTGCCCCACCTTGTTCGGGTTCGATCAGACAGAATTCCAAACAAGGGGTCATTGACCGCGTTCCATAGCCCGTAGATGATGAAGGCTGCTCCATAGAGTGCACCGCTGAGTCCCACATACTGGATATAGAGCACTAAGACGAATGATGAAAAGGCGTTGTAGAGCATTGAGGTTCCGAAGTTCCCGGAAGCATAACTGATTTTTCTACCAAGTCCCAACAGGATCCCCTCTGTATTCTTTCTGGAGGTTTTACGGCGGAGCTCTGTTATGTTTGAGGTTTCTTATTAGCTTATCATCGCAACGTCGTTCCTGCGACTGATCGGGCTGCCTCATATCTCCATTGCCACATTTGCTACTAGTTCGATAAGTTCTTCCAGGTCCCGCCGGTGGCACATTTCGACGGGTGAGTGCATGTATCGGATTGGGATTGTGATTGGAACCATGGGGATGCCTTTCTCTTGCAACGCTAGCCCATCTGTGTAGCCTCCGGTGGGTCCAGCGCCGAGCGCTATGCCGTGTTTGCTTGCTATCTTCTTGACGCTCTCAACTAGCTTCGGGTTTGCTTCTGTGCCGTGGTCCTTGACTCTCAGCACAGGTCCGTCGCCAAGCTTCGCTGGAGCGAGTCTGAATTGCGTTAGAGGAGCATCTCCGGTAGGATAGGAGTCCACAACAACTGCCTTGTCAGCTTTTATGCTCGTCGCTATGACATTAGCTCCAGCTAACCCGGTCTCTTCTTGGACGCTCCAGACGAAAGTCAGTTTTCTATGAAGGTTGCACACGTGCAACTTGTGCAGAACTTGGATCAGGGTCAGACATCCGAATCTATCGTCGATGCTTCTGCAGCAGTAGTAGTCGCTATTGATGATCCTAAACTCCTTCTTGTATGTGACAGGGTCGAGCACCCTTACTCCTAAGTTGGCAGTCTCATTCTTTGACCTAGTTCCCATATCTAGGTATAATTCATGTGTTTGTAGAACCTTCTTGGTTGAATCGAGGTCGACCGTTAGATGTGGTGGCGGCAGTCCTATGACTCCTTCAGCGGTTCCTTGCTTCGTATGAATCTGTAAGACTTTTCCTGGATCATATCTGTCGTCGAAGGCCCCCACTTTCTTTAGCTTCACGAGTCCGTTTTCCTCTATGCTTGAGACTATGAACCCCAGTTCATCCATGTGAGCGATCATGATGACGTGCGGTTCTCCCTTGCCGATCGTCGCTATTAGGTTTCCAATGATGTCAACCTTGCATTCAATTCCTTGCGGCAGAAGTCCTCGGATCTTCTCTCTTACTGCCTCTTCGTGCCCCGATACTCCGATCACTTCAACTAGAGTCTTCAACAACTCTTCTAGGCTACTCAATTCCCATTTCACACCTCAGCGACGAAAACCACATAATACCATAGGCAACGCGGTTCCTGATCTAGTAGAGTGAGATGCGTGTATGGAGAACGTAACAGATAAAGGTTAATGTTTCAATTGAACATACATCTACCTTAACTCTCAAGCAGGATCATGAAGAGTATCCGGGAGGTAACATGGACGATGTCTGAATGTCCCATTTGCGATAAGAAGCTTGAGTTGCGTGGATCAAATTCCTACAAGAAACACATCCAAGAGAGCCACCGCTTGTACTGGTTGAAGGCGAGGCAACTTACACGGTTGGCAACCTCGACACTCAGCATCTCGCTGATCCTAACGTTTCTCGTGGCGACGGTGCTCTACTCTCCTGATGCGATAGGCTACTCTGTGATGGGATTGGCCGCCCTCTTTCTTGCTTTCTCAGCAGCTTTCACACTCAAAGAACGAGCTCTACCTGACAAATATAGAAAAGGAACCAAGCAGGAAGAAAAGAAAAGGGCCCGCAAAAGCAGTCGGACATCTAGGTTTGACTGATTTTCCTGGTCATCGTTAATGCATGTATGTCCATTCCTTTGATACGTATTTGGTTTTGAGTTTCTGCGTCTCATTGATTTCAAAATCGGTTAGCGATCCGTCTTCGAGCTTTATGCCTAAGGATTCCTTGAAACCCTCCCTCAGTAAAACCTGAACTGAGTCGACATCTTTAACCACTTCACTTTTGCCAGTGTATTTCTCGTCAAGTTCTCTCTTCAACGTTGTGACCCTCGCTTCAACGAGATCACGCGGAAGTTTAAGAACCTTAGACATGACTTTGAGGTCGCAGTCCAAGAGTAGAGTTCCATGTTGGAGTATTACGCCCCTTTTCCTTGCTTGAGCGTTTCCACTGATCTTTCTTCCAGATACGACAGTGTATGGGCAGACACCTTCATGCCCAGGCTCAAAGTATGTCTCCAGCCCTAGTTTCATGGGAACAATCATGACGGCGCTGCCAAGCTTCCTGTAAATCTGGATCAGATCCTTGGGAACAACAGGATCATCCTGCTTTACGATGACAGTGTAGGTGACCTCGCTCTCCGAGTGGTAGACAGCGCCGCCCCCGCTAATCCTTCGAACGACATCTATCCCAAGTTTCCTGCATGCTTCCACGTCGGCGACCTCGTTCATTTTGAGGAAATAGCCTATTGATACAGCTGGTGGCTTCCACTGGTATAGTCGAATCGTGTTCGGTACGATGTTCTGGGAACGAGCGAGGAGCATGGCCTCATCAACTGCCATGTTGGTTGCTCCGTCATAGGTTCTGATCCCTAGAAATCTCCACCCCGCTCTGTCCCCACCAGTCATGATGTGACCTCCGTGACTCGACCTAATAGAGAGAAAACTGTGGTGAATTAGACGGTAATTCAACTTGCTGCAAAGAAGATTGATGAGATGACTATCAACACAAGAATATAATTAAGACTTGCTCCAACTAAGGAGGTAGAGGCGAAAGACAACGTCACCCGCTGCGCGAAGAAGTCACTTGCATCCGGGCAACTTGTTGGCCAGACTAGACAGAGAAAAGCTGAGTCTCCTCATCCTATCGGCGTCAAAGGTTCTCTACTCAAGCAAGGCCGATGGAATTACGCCTCTCATTGAGGCAATCGACGAGGTCGGGATTGATGCCCTTCGGGGCAGCATAGTTGCCGACAGAGTGATTGGTAAAGCATCAGGGCTGCTAATCTGTTACTTCAAGGCCGAGAAAGCCTTCGCGAAGATCATGAGCGCGAGAGGAGTCGATGTTCTTCGTGCATGTGGAGTCGATTACTTTGCTGAGAAGTCAACCGAAGAAATAAGGAACAAAACTAACACTGACATCTGTCCATTTGAAAAGATGGTCGCAGAAGTTGACAACCCTTCTGAAGCCTACCGGCTGATAAAACGACAAATTAGTAAAAATGATGCTAGTTCTAGGCGCTGTTAGATTGGCTCACTAATTGTGATTGTTCTTTCCTAGCTAGTTCATCGAGTTTCAGGTTGATCGACCTGACTACGTCTGCGAAGTCCTTGAATGCCGCGCACGCGATTTTGTCTGTCATGCAGTAGTCGAGCAGGTAGCCTTTTGCTATGACGAAGTCGGCTTCCTTCGCAGCACACATATCGCTGTAGCCATCCCCGACATATATGATCTGGTACCCCTTCTTCTTGAGTCTTCTCAAGTGGAGTCTCTTGCAGTTACCACACTTGTCGCACTGAGGGTTAGTGTACGGGAAACTGATCCTCACCTTATTGTCCTCAAAAACGGCCCTGTTGCAATATACTTTGATCCCGTCTAGGCTGACCTTCTTCAGGACGAGGTCTATGTAGAAATCCAGCCCATCACTGACAATGGATATGGGAAGTTTCTTGTTCCGACATGATTCGATAAACTGGTCGAAGTGCGGCTTAATTCTGACATTTTCATTGACGAAGTCCTCAATCTGCTTCTTCCCTGCTCTAACCGTGCTGAATTCACCGATCAATGCATTCTTGCAGCTGATTTGGCCTCTTCTGAATCTATTCTCTATTTCCCACCACATTTGGTTCCCGAATCTATCAAAAATCAGTTGAGCAACGTCGTCATCGGTTATCGTACCGTCGAAATCGCAGAGAATAGCTACGTGCATGCGCTATGAAGTAAGCGCATTCGCAAATAAGCTTT
>JAUQYT010000104.1 GCA_030587605.1 Candidatus Njordarchaeum guaymasense | reverse complement strand
AAGGATTGATCAGGGGTATCGCTGCGCGTTCGAATTGCGACCTTTTGACCACGACCACCGTGCACACTGCCCATTTGCCGCAACCTATATGAACTGCGTTTGGAAAACATTAACTGAAGAAGCTGTCGTCGTTGCGATTCTCACATTTGGAACAGCGCCAGGGGAAAACGGAATATGGAGAGCTTGAATTACAATTTCAAAATCGTTGTTTTGGGGGACCCTGGTGTAGGTAAAACTTCACTAGTGAGAGTTTTTGCCACAGGTAAATTCGAGAGGAATTATATCCCTACACTAGGGGTTAACATTCTCACAAAGGATGTCAATTTCAAGAATCTGAAAGTCACTCTAGTTATCTGGGACTTAGCCGGGCAGGGCTTCATGGACAACGTCAGAGCGCAGTACTACACCGGTGCCCAAGCTGCAATAATGGTTTACGACATAACTAAGGACAGTACACTCAACGGTATCTTGCCTTGGAATGAGGAATGCAAGAAGTTTGCACCGAACATACTGCTAAAGACAGTAGTTGGAAACAAGGTTGATCTAGTTTCCGAGAGAAGGGTTTCAGCCAACGACGGATTAAAGACTGCCAATAGAATATCCGCCGAGTTCTTTGAGACCTCTGCCCTCTCGGGTCAGAACGTTGAAACAATGTTCAATAGCTGTACCAGAGACTTGATGAAAAACCACCTTGCTTTCCTCGAGAAGAAAGTGTCCATTTTACAGGGAAAAGACGTAGCTCTGCAGGCGACTGAACTATGACAAAGTAGGTGGGAAGATAACTGACATGCCCGACGTCGAGCGACTAAAGGAAGTGAGAGGAAGAGCAGAGGACGCCCTCAAGTCACTGGAGACCAAGAAGCTCAAGGGGGAAATCCCGCAGAGCGAGTATGAAGCTTGGAAGCGTGAATTCACGAGCCACATAGAAAGAATAGAGTCCGCACTTGAAAGCAAGGGCAATGCTAAGGGGGAAGAAGAAGGAGACAAGTCCGTTGACTCGAGACCACAGATTTCCCCGAAGCCTGAAGACGAAGCCGTTCTGAGAAGCTTGCTTGAGGGCTCGGCGGAACATATAACCCCGGTTTTTGACTGGAAGTACGGAAACCGTTACCCAAGAATCGAGGAGGATTCAGGCCTTACAACTGAAGAATCCAAATCTCTTCTGGAAAAACTAAGTGAGGCAGGCGTTCTACAACGGGAGTTCCACGACGTATATATCAAGTGTCCAAAATGCAACTCGTTCTCGATCCGCTCGAAACTAAACTGTCCCTCGTGTGGTTCCTCTGATATAATCAGTGGTGAAGTAATAGGGCACTTCAAGTGTGGGTACGCGGACTTCGCTGATCGCTTTAAGCAGGATAAAGAAAAGTATGTTTGCCCAAAGTGCAAGGGAGAACTAAAAAAGGAAGGAGTTGAGTACCAGAAGCCTGGCGTATGGTTCAAGTGCCAACCCTGCAACAAGTTCTTTCCAACTCCTGTGCTGAGACAACTATGCAACGCCTGCGGATCCTCACTGGAGAACGAAGAGGTTGTTCTTCACAGAGTCGACGCTTACAAGCTCTCACCCTATGCAGAAAAGGAAATTGTGAGCGGACTTCTAGTCGCATCGCCAATGAAAGAATTCCTAGCCAAGGTGGGACTAAACGTCGAGTCACCTGCTACTCTAACAGGCTCCTCAGGTACCAAGCATAGCTTCATGATGGCGATAACTGATACAACTGCACCACAGAGCAGACCGATCGTAGTTGACATCGCAACCTCTGAGAGCAAGGTTGAAGTAAACGAAGTAGTAACCTTCTTCGCCAAAGCCTCCGATGTCGATTCTTCCGCGGAGGTCCTAGTGGGGATACCCGCATTCAGCGAGGAAGCCAAGAAAACCGCATCAAGCTACGGAGTGCTGACTGTGGAAGCGACCCAGAGAAAACAGATCCCTTCCATGTTCATCAAGGTGATAGAGTCGATGACCAAGACAAATGTTGAAGAGGTAAAGAAAGAGATTGCTGCCATAAAATCAGCACTTGGAGCGGAAAACTAGGGTTCACAGTGGACTCGGCCTGCCATGTGCTAGTTTTATTCGATATCGAGTATTTCCTTTACTAGTTTCTTTTTTTCTTCTAGATTGGCTTGTCTGGCAATCATGATTCTTTGCGCTTGGGGTGAACCTGCCCCATGCATGGACTCTGTTTTGTAACTTAGAGAAGCGACCCCCATCGAGATGTTTTCGAGGAATCTTATGAGCTTGTAACGATCCCTAGGAGAAACGCCATCGCATGTTGAAAGATACTTTCTTACCAAGGGTCCAATTCTTGGATCATCAAAGTCGGCTTGGGAAGGCATTGTACAAATGATGCCGCCTGCTATGTCATCTGCTAATCGCCCGATCTCATATGGAAACCTAGTGACATTCTGTTTGTTAACATTGGCCAGCAGCATATCCATTTCATAGTTTCCTGCTTCCCTCTTGAAACCTTTAGCACTACATGCCAAACTGCAGCAAAAGAGCGTTTCATTCAGATGAACCATTTCAGTGAGTTTGTCTCTGATGTGGTAGGCATCCTCTACCCCGTTATATTGAGCACACAAAGCTGCTGCACCAATAAGGACATCTCCCAGACCGGTTTTGCAGGCATAAGATTGTCTATGAAAACCCGCAAATCTATTTACTAGTTCCCCTGCAAATTCAACCTCCCCTTTCATGAAGACTTGCTCACGAGGAACAAACACCTCATCGAATATTACGAATATCTCTTGCCCCCCATATTTCCAGTTGCCCACATCTAACTTGCCTTCCTCCATTTTCCGAGTATCGGATGTCTGTCTGCCATAAATCATCGTGATCCCTTTTTCATTAGTATCGACTCCGAAGCTCACTGCGTATGCTTCTTCTCCGGGCCTCATAGCTAATGTAGGCATTACAATTGCTCGGTGAGAATTCAGAAAACCAGTCTGATGAACTTTTGCGCCGCGTACTACGATTCCGTCATCACTTTCATCCACAATGTGCAAATAAGCATCTGGATCAATTTGTTTGTTGGGTCTCTTACTTCGGTCCCCCTTCGTGTCTGTCATTGATCCTGCTACGAACAAGTCTTGTCTCTGTACCTCAGTCCAATATCTTTTGAATCGTTCATGGTAATCTGTACCATGTTTCTTATCAATCTCCCAAGTCACACTGTAAAGGGCGTTTGCTGCGTCGAACCCAACGCATCGCTGGAAGCAACACGCTGTTTTCTGGCCCATTAACCGCTGCATTTCCACTTTCTTGATTAAGTCGTCCACTGATTGGTGAATGTGGGTAAACCTGTTTATTGTTTCTCCAGTCAAGTGTGATTTCGCTGTCATCAGATGCTTATATTGGTCAATTTGGGCAAGTTCGTAGGTTCTCTTCGCAGCATTAATGGAGGGCTCCATAATCCTGTAATAGGGATGTTTCCAGAATTCAGAGATTTTTTCTCCAAACATGTAGAGATTGACATCCCTTCTTATACTTTCCAAGTACTCTTCAGGCGTTTTCAACGGCATGTCTATTCACCCAGACCGTTAGGGTTATACTCTAAGAAGCGGATAACCTTTTCCTTAAACCTTATCATAATAAGGATGGAGTTGTCCACCTTGCACGCACACGTATTCTACGACGATGAGAAGGAAAGGACAAAATGGCAGAACCCGGAAGCCATCTTGGCTGATATCGGCCTGAAACCTGGCTTGACATTCATAGATGTGGGATGCGGGGAGGGCTTCTTCGCGCTTCCAGCCGCAAGAATCGTGGGTAAGAAGGGAAAGGTCTGCGGGGTAGACATATACAAAGAAGCCGTAGACCAGCTAAAGGAGAAAGCAATGAAGGAAGGATTGAGAAACCTCAACTTAACGATAGGAGCAGCTGAAGATACAATCTTGTGTGAAGGATGCGCTGACATCGTTTTCTTCGGAATCGACCTTCATGACTTTAGGGACCCAGCGAAGGTTCTCGTGAATGCCAAGAGAATGCTAAAGCCCACTGGACGTCTGGTTGACCTAGACTGGAAGAAGCAACCCATGGAGATAGGTCCACCACTACATATAAGGTTCAGCCAAGAAGAAGCAGTGAAGCGGATCGAGGCAGCAGGCTTCAGAATCGAGACTGCAAAAGAAGCTGGACCATACCACTATCTGGTAATAGCAAGACCCTAGAATAGGAGATCAACAAGGATATTCACAAGCTCGGTTATAGATTAGAACCACAAGTGTGTGTTGTTAGAGACCTGCAACCTTATTCTTAGCGCGCGCTTTTCGCGCCTACCCGTATGATTCGCGAGTGGTATCTTAAAACCGTTTGAGTCCCTAGATTTTTCCCTCTTCCGTCCGTGATTTCACGTAGTCAAAGATGAATTTTAACCCCTTATCACAAGTTGTTTTCCATGCTTTTGTTTGGATGTATCGCAGGGCGGATTCGGGGTTCGAAAAATCGTGCCTGCTCATTTTCTTACATTCGGTGCAACCGAATTCCTGCAGGAATGCCTTGTACAGCTTATTTACTTCCTGTACCGCCTTCTTCCTGATTTTATCATTCTCCTCGGGAATCGTCTCCTGTCCATGGCCAACTTTTAACCCGATGGCAACGCTGCTGCCGATGAGCAACCCGCAAGTTGTATTTCCCGACTGTATCGCGCCCATGTAACCTGCCGTAGCCCAGGATCCCTTTATCCGCGGCATATCCCAAAATTCAAGCAAACCTTGCAGGCTCGCCTCTGCGCAAGTATACATATGCATCCTTGCGAAACTTCGAGTCAATATATCATTGTATCTTACATCATCCATGTTCTATGCCCCCTGATTGATAGATTTGGTCATCTACCCTACCTTGGTGAACCTTAAAAAAGATTCCCTTCTCTTTTGCAACCGATTCTGAATAACAATTCCTTTCGAAAAAGCTGAGGTAGGGAAAAGAATGTAAGTGATTTGCAGCAAGAAGGCATGGTAACTTCGATCACGATGTCGACCAGTTCGACAACCGAGAAATCATGGAGGTGGGACGAGCACCTAAGAAGCAAGTACACTCGCCTAGAGGGGTATCCAAACCAATATATGCCTGATCGTCTTGAAACGCCACAACAAGTAAGAAGCGGTCGGATAAGCATTGAATGATATGTCAGGCAACCATCGCCTAGCTCAGATACTATCGCCCCTGTGGGAGGAATCTTGCGCGCCGCCTAGTGAACAGATGCGAGAAATGCGGGCAAGAGAGACTACTCTCGGTCTTCGACTTTTACTCTGACAGTCTAACTCTGACTGTGAGAGTTGCCTGCTAGCCTCAGCTGCGCTGATGCCTTTGATTCGTCTGCTACTCCTAAGCTTAGGCGTCGACTCCAACGCAATAAAACCTATGCTAAAGGACCCACTGATGCGCAGATGCATGCTCAGCACCGTGAAAGGGATCGCCAACTTTGGACTGAGGTTTCCGCAGCCGACCGGCGCCCCAATAACCATAGTGTGGAACTTCACCAACAGATGCAATCTTAATTGCCTACGCTGCCACCAGGACTCGTCACCAACATGTTCCGACGGGGAACTGACGACTTCCCAAGCATTCAAAGTAATAGACAACATGAACAACGCGGGGGTAGCGATAGTAACATTCTCGGGAGGTGAGCCACTACTACGCAACGACATCTACGACGTTGTCAGAAGGGCAAACGATAAGGGCATGCTCTACACAATTGCCTCGAATGGAACCCTCATCACTCCCAGCATAGCCAGAAAACTTGCAAAAGCAGGAATCAAACGTGTGGAAATAGGGTTAGACGGCGCAAGACCCGAAACCCACGATTTCCTGAGGGACAAACGCGGAAGCTTCGACGCAACGATAGAAGGAATCTGGAACTGCGCCGCCCAAGGTTTCGACGAGCTAGCAACCACCATGACCCTCCACTCCAAGAACACCAACGAACTACAAGAAACAATGAATTTAGCTGAAAAACTTGGAGCAACAAGATTCTATCTGAACAGACTCATACCCGCAGGCCGTGGAGTAGACGCTTGCTATCTTGACGCGACGCCCAAGGAGAAGGATGTTTCACTCAAAACCCTGTACACCAAGTTCTACGAGAGCGTTGTAGACGGATGCGGGATGCAGTGCTACGCCCGAGGAATGACCTACTACTCGCGCCTTGGACACGAGTCCTCAGACGGCAGAGTCTTCACAGTGAGCGAAGCCCTCTAGGGCTACGAAAACATGTTTCGAGACAAGTTTGGGCTAGGGGTCTCCAAGATCGTTAGAAAGCTTGCAGCAGGTTTCAGTGGTTGTTCGACAGCTTTGACTTATGCCGGACTCACTGCTACGGGGGACCTGCTTCCCTGCGTTCCAGCACCAATAAAGCTAGGCAACCTCGTCGAACAAAGCCTCGAAGAAATATGGATTCACAACAAGACACTGAACTACATCAGAAACCGAAAAGCGCTGAAAGGTTCCTGCGGAATATGCGCCTACAAGGGTCTATGCGGCGGCTGCAGATACACCGCATATGTAGCAACAGGAGACTGGTTGGGACCTGACGTTTCTTGTCCTTATGGTCCAAGATCTTAGATGCCTAAGGTGCAGGGCGCCTACGTGAGTCTCACAGGATACTTCCCGAATTTCTGTCCCGCCTCGAACATAGTCACTATATTTTCTGGTGGGACATCAGGTTGTATGTTGTGAGCGGCGGCGAGTATATAACCTCCTCCAGGAGCCAAGTCTCTTATTCTCCTCTTGACCTCTTCCTCTACATCTTTCGTTGTGCCTTTTGGCAAGACGTATTGGATGTCTATTCCGCCGTGGTAGCAGATCTTCTTGTCGTATTTCTCGATGAGGTGGCGTGAATCCATGTCCTTCGCCCTAGGCTGTATCGGGTTGAGAATATCAATGCCAACCTCAGCCAAGTCCCCTATTATTGGCTCCACAGAACCGCAGCTGTGGAGTTGAACCTTGGCCCCTTTCGCCAGCCTCTTGACAAGACCAACAAGTTCCCTCAACCTAGGTTTCACATACTTCCTCCAAAGCGCTGGAGATATGAGCAGCCCATTCTGGTGACCATAATCATCCGCGCAGAGAACAACCGTGGCGTAGTCCCCAACCTCGTTGAGGTAAGGCTGCCAGAAGCGCTCATTGATCTCTAAAGTCTTGTCCAAGATTGCTTCCGCGAGTTCCGGGCTAGCAGCCAACTCATAGTAGAACTTGGTGAACCCTCTAAGCCAAACCGCGAGCTCCATTATTCCGCCGAGGAAGACGTCCGCCGTTACAGCGAACCCCTTGTCAAGCAAAACCTTCGCCCGCTTACTGAGATCCTTGAACCTCCCCTCATGTGCCACGGGTCCTTTGTAAGCCTCAACATTCGCTACGTCCTTAGCGCCGTAAAGGGGTGCCTTGTCTTCCACGAATTCATAGTAGTACCCGTGGTACTGCTTCCTCAACATGAAGCCAAACTCATTTACTATCCAGCCTTCTCCGCGCCTCACCTCATCTTCTCTTGGCGGGTTTGGTCTTATGTGCCTGAAATCGACGCCGAGGCTTTCCAAGATGCGCCCATCTGGTTCAACCAAGCCCTGCATTAAATCCCAGATTTTCGACTCCGGAGCCGCGAATTTCAAGCGGATCAGAAGTCTGTCGTAGGCGACCTTGGTTATGCCGCTTATCGGTCCGCCCAAGTCTATTGGAACCCTGTCTGGCTCCTTCTTGTTTATCGCCTTCTGCACTCTTTCCAGGTGGTTCAAGCTCTCAGCTCCCAATGAATTTCCTGCAAAGTCTCACCGCCTCTATCGCATCCTTCCCGTAGGCGTCTGCCCCGATTTCCCTAGCGAAATCCTCGTTCACCGCTCCGCCGCCCACTATCACTTTAACCTTGTTCCTAAGTCCCTTCTTCTTCAATTCGTTTATGACGGTCCTCATTTCTTCCCTTGTCGTGGATAGGAGAGCTGACATACCAAGGACACTCGCCTTTTCGCGTCGGATAGTTTCGACGAATTTCTCCGGAGGCACATCTGAGCCGAGATCAATTACGTAGACCCCCGCTGGTCTTAGCATTAAAGCCACAATGTTCTTACCTAAGTCGTGCAGGTCCCCCCTCACCGTTCCAAGGATTACGTTGCCGCCTGCCTTGATCGACTCGCCCGACTTGAGCAGGGGGCTGAGCATCTTTATGACTTTCTCCGCCATCATCCCAGCGAACAGTAACTCTGGCAGATAGTAATCGCCCTTCTCGAACTTGTTGCCTATCGCGTTTAGCGCTTCAGAAATGCTCTTCACCAGTAAGTCGCCGGATAACTTCTTCTTCAGGCAAATCTCCGCTACTTGTAAAGCTTCAGATTCGCTTGACTTCTCCGCGCCACTGATCAGCGCGTCTCTAAGTTTGTCCGCCAAGGAAGCTTCACTCATTCTCCCACCTCAAATCGTCACGATTCATACAAAAGAATCTGAATCCGAGAGTTCTCCGCCTTCCCGAGTATCTGACATGCGTATTGTGGTCTACAGTTATGGGTTACCTTGTCTTTATGGTTTTCGTGCCACGATCAAGACGAATTCCCTTCTGATTCTCATTGGAGGCTCAGCAATTAGTTTTGGCTGGTAATAGCCCACCGTGTTGATTACCTCGCTCCTGTCAACAAGGAGACCGCAATTCCGAAACTTTTCCTCGTATGAAGGAGCACCCTCAAGGTAGATCTTGAACTCGCTTACCCCGATTCTCTTGTTGAGCTCATGACGTATCGTTCCCATTCGCTCATCCTTCGGAGAATAAGCTGCAAAGAAGAACCGCCCACCTCGCTTCAACAAACGATGAACTTCCTTGAAGAACTCAACCTTTTTCTGCGGCAGATAATCATCTATAACAAAAAGCGAGACTATGTTGTCTGCAACACTGTCCTCACAGCGCAGTTCAAAGATGTTCCTCTCAATAACTATGGTCATTCTTCTCCTAGCAAGCTGCAAAAAGGCCGGAGAGAAATCCACCCCGACTATGTTCCTGCACCTAACGATCTCCTCAAACAGACCTGTACCGCAACCCAAATCAATCGACAAGGCATCCTGTCTAGACACGTAAGGCCTAGCCCACTCCGCAACAATCTTGAGGGGTTCCAACCTCCCTGAGGTTCTCACAATACACTCGAAGTCATTTGGATCCCTC
>JAUQYT010000374.1 GCA_030587605.1 Candidatus Njordarchaeum guaymasense | reverse complement strand
TGTAGTCGTTGATCAGAGCCCAAATCCTATCCTCCTTGACCCTCGGATCGGGCTTTTCCCCCTCGTTACTCTCATTTTTGTCGAGTTTCGTCATGAGACTAGGGTCTCCTCAAAACTTCGCTGAATCATGCCGCGCGTGCTAATCCTAAGAACCCAAAAAGAACTACAGATTAATGAATATATAACTAATTGTTTCAGCAATTTATGTTTATTTATGATATAGGGACCCTTACCCAAGTCGAACAAACCAGCCTTCTGCCCACAACTAGATTTCTCTGCTGACTTGTGAGGACCGTTCTCATTACAGGCATTTCCCACATATTTTCAGTTTATAGTGGCAATTGGCACAGGAGTTGTCCATCCTATCGATGTTGTGGTACTTCAGGCTCAATCCTACCCGTTCTATCAGAAGGGTTTCACACGATGGGCAATAGGTATTCTCTCCGCCATGTCCGAGAACGTTTCCAATGTAAACGTGCCGCAAGCCCTCGTCTAGTCCAATTTCTCTCGCTCTCTCCAGAGAACTGAGCGGCGTCACCTCAGGCAGAGCGAAATCTGACGCCTTGTACGAAGAGTAGTATCTCGTGCAGTGCCAGGGTACTTCAGGTCCCAACTCATCTCTGATTCTCGATGCAATTGACCTTAGTGTACTGTCATCATCATCTACGGTTGGGATAACTAGCGTGACTACTTCGACATGCTTACCACACTTCCTGACTTCTCTCAGGTTCCGCCAAACCACCTCCACGTCGACTCCACAGTACTTTCTGACGGCGTTCTTGTCTCCCTTTACATTCACACAGAAGGCATCACAACCATTTTCAATAATGAGTTCTAGGGCTTCTAGGGTTGAGTAGAGATTGGTCACGTAAGTATTATAGAATCCCCTATCCTTGGCAATTCTCATTGCGTCAAGAGAGTATTCGAACAGAGATGTTGCCGGCTCATTGAAGGAGAAAGATGTTCCATTGCAGCGAGATCTTTCGGTGAGCGCCACAAGCGATTCAGGACTCACGTAGTTGGCATTAGAGGGGTTTGGAGTAGCTTTGCTAATGTCCCAGTTCTGACACCCTACCCGCCAGAATGCCACATTCCCGATGCGCATATCCGTTGCATACCTGGCTATGGGCATGCGAAATTACATCCATAGCTACCCACTGTCAGCGCCACACTACCCGGCCAGAAATGGAAGAATGGTTTCTTTTCAATTGGGTTTTCACTCATAGCCGATATATCACCGTATGTGAGGGTATAGAGCCTTCCCCCGATGTTCATCTTGGTTTTGCAGAAGCCTGTTTTTCCGTAGTTCATAGTACATCTTCTCTCACAAACTCCGCATCTAACTCTTCCTCCAGATGAAGGTTCGCAGAGTAGCGTTTCCCTCACCCATTCCTTTCCAACAAGTGTATTCTTGGAGCTTAAGTCAACAACCTCCTCTTAGGTTTCTAGTTCACCTTGAGTTCGTCGAGGATTAATTTCACAACTTTATCTACGCTATCGCTGACCTCCTTGCTGAGTTCGGTTGAGAACTCTTTCGGTTCCTTAACTTCAACCCCGTAGACGATAATCTGATCCGGTATTTCATCTGGGTAAACCGATTTTCCTATCTTGATTGTCTCAGCCAAGCCGACATCATGTAGGGAAGCAGGGTGAAGCAGGCTCTTTACTTTGCTATCCAAGTCGCTTTCACTGAATCGGTGGATTCTGCCTGGGTTATCACCGGCTACTGCGTCGATGAAGACAGCGCGTTCCACTCCCCTTATGAAGTTAAGAAGGGACAGACCTCCAACGCCTCCCTCAATTAACTTAACTTCTGCTGGCAGCGTCTCAGATCTTAACCTGTTTATGACATGTACTCCCACCCCGTCATCCCCGAGAAGAATGTTCCCGATGCCTATCACGACTGTCCGCTTCATCCTAGTCTCACCTTGGGGAATCAGCAAATGCACGCCGACAGATACGGGAGACGGCTGTTCTCCTTGCTGAACGCGTTCCTTTTGGTCTTGTTTCTTTCGGATTATTAAGTTCGTCCAACCTTCCGGAAGCTAATGAAGAAGATCAGCAAAAAGAGTGCGGTGGCACCAAGTAAAGCAGTCGTCAGGTAAGCCCAACTAAGATGGATGAATAGCTCAATTGAAAAGAATCCTATAAGGAAAATCAGTCCCAAAGCTGAATTTCTCTCGCCACCCCTTCTAAGCCCTTTGAAAGTTGACATCAGGAATATGATCCCCACGATTGCGAGGCAAATTGGGTTGATTGGGAAGAAAAGCAAAGAGTAGTTGAGATCGGTTACAGCTGGGGTCCATCCTATCTGAGGAATCTGGATGTAGGGAAGCAGGCCAACATAAACAAAGATCAAGAAGAACACTGCCTCGAATAGTCTTATGAGTTTAGCCGGAGGCCTAGATACATACATGCCATAGGTTTGAAACTCAAACTCAGCTGCTCCAGCATAGATAAACCACAAAAGCGAGCCAACTGACAAGGCGTCCCCGATACATAGGGAGAAAGCATAGATATACTGGACATTAATCACCCATGCTCCCCAAATCGATCCTAGAACGACAATGTAAGTTTCGACAAGGTGGTAC
>JAUQYT010000357.1 GCA_030587605.1 Candidatus Njordarchaeum guaymasense | reverse complement strand
CAGAGTTTTACTTTTTGAGGGGAAATGGCGGCAACGATTTGATCCTCCTGACAGGGGACGGTCAAGCTCAAACAATTAACGGTCAGTACGAAATGGTGAGCAAGATTTTGGACTTTATCCAAAAGTACGGGGTTAGGACAATAGTCACGGTAGGAGGATACTATTCAGCGCGGGAAGGGGGAAAACTCCGAGTGATATGCGCTTCGACGAGCCCTGTGCTTCAAAGAAAGGTGTTAGAGGCAGGTGCGATCCCTAGCCCAACGGGCAACCCGATCGTTGGCGCTGCTGGTCTCTTTTTAGGACTAGCGAGAATTAGGGGAATAGACGCTACATGTCTCTTGGGCGAAACCACAGGGTATGTGCCTGATCCAAGAGCTGCAAAGAATGTTCTAATGGTACTTCGTGAAATTCTCGGCCTTAAAACTGACTTAAAACAGCTGGATGAGGTCATCAAAAAGTCAGATGAGGTCGCTAATAGATTGGCTGAAATCCAGAAGAGAATGGAGGTGTTTGAAACAGCCTCACGCAAGACAGAGGGAGGAAAAACTCCCTACATCAGCTAATTCTTCCAGTCTTGTCCTCAGGTTTCGTATATAACTTCGTAGACAAACACTATGCGATTTGAAGAGATGAAGACTGGTTTGAAGTATGCAGGCTCCACTTGACTCAATATGTCATATATCGGGACACCCGCATTGTACAAGGTACTTTGTATAGTTGTGTCCAATAATGCTCCGTAAACCATGAGTTTTGTGAGCACCGTGTCTACCTTAGGGATGTAAAATCCACTGAAACCAAGCTGCTCAGTGATCGATTTATCACTCAACTCTGCTGTATTTAGTCCAGCTATCTCTGCCATCCAAGTCCACTTCACTTCGTCACCGTACAAGATTATCTGCCCCGCCAATAGGGAAAGACCGATTGTGGTAAAGACAACAACGTGTGTTGCCTTGAAGTTCTTAAGGATGGTTAGCGCCTGTGTCTCATTCGACATGAACATTCGTCCAATCTGAGCGATCTGCGTTGTATTCAATGTTCCGTTATCTGCTAAAGTAGACTTGTTTGCACCGACTGAAATCCAATATCCATAGTCCCACCAGGAGACGACGACAGCGTCGCTTGGGAGGCTTTCCCTCATCCAACCTAGTGCTTCCTGCCAGTCATCAATGTTTGCACGCACGGGCATGGATGAGGAGGCTATCGTAGTTGGCATATAACCAGCTTCTACCCCCTTCACCAAAGTCAGTGACAGCAGCAAGAATAGAACGATTACAAAGCTCAAACTAAAGCCCTTACCAACAGGACGGACTGGTGCAAAGCGCACTCTCCTTCTAGTAAATGGCCTCTCCATGGCTATGTCCACAAAGGGCTTCAGGGCCTCAACTATGGCCAAAGAGCCCAACGCACAAAGCGCAGGGGCCAGAACCACAGCTAGTCGAATCATTGAACCAGCAAAATACAGAGACGTGAGTGTGTATACTATCAGGAACACGTTTTGGTTTGTCAAGTTCCTAGCAGCGAAATACAAGCCCAGCAGAGCCAAGAACACGAGCACACCAAACTCATAGTATATTGCACTCCACGTTCCTGGCCTGTGCTCTGAAACAGATTCTATGA
The DNA here is from genome assembly GCA_030587605.1 of Candidatus Njordarchaeum guaymasense. Classification (GTDB taxonomy): domain Archaea; phylum Asgardarchaeota; class Njordarchaeia; order Njordarchaeales; family Njordarchaeaceae; genus Njordarchaeum; species Njordarchaeum guaymasense. The sequence continues at coordinate 1,862 of JAUQYT010000357.1, read as the reverse complement.
TTGGCTGGTTGAACCGTTCAAACGGGTTGAGAACTGATATGAACCTAGCAGCTGGAAGTGAAATGTAATTGTATTGCCACAGAAGATACCCAGCCAAACCTATCGCTATGAAGGAGCCGATCACAAGAGCAATTCTGGCTCGGTTAGTTTTGACGGACTTTGCGGCCTCAAACATAATCAGTAGCAGAAGTACGCCCATCGCAGCGAGAAACTCGAAAGACGTTAGAAAACTATTAATGGTATAACCAGATTTTGTTGCAAAAGCCCATATCAAGACCCCCCATACCAGAAATACGGTGCTGTATGATACGATGAGTCTCCGAGAGGCCTTCCTCAAAATTATCAAAGCAAACGTAAACAAAGGTAGAAGCCCAAGTATATAGAGGGAGGCTCCCCAAGACAAACAGAGATAGCCAAGTGAGAGTCCTGCAACGACAGCATAACCAATACTAGTCCTTGTTGATTTTTTCGGCTCCAATGAACGTAGAAAGAAAAGAGATGTGAGAAGCATAGCTAGGATGCCCACCGTCTCATCGTCATAGAATCCGAGTGCGGTTCGCCCTATGTACGCCGGGTTCACGGCAAGTAAGAGCGAAAAGAATAGGCCAACCGCCTTGCCACCGATGTCCTTCCCCAAGAAATACGCTACGATGCATGTTGCTGCGGCCATAACCACTGGAAAGAGTATACAGACATCTAGCACACTTACTGAGATCCCGAGCGCTGATACAAAGAAATACGAGGCGGCTCCTGCAAATGGAAGTCCTAGAAAGGACGAGCGTGGCACGTTTCTTCCGTATGGATACCAATACCTCGTCCAATCGCTAGGCGGTGTCGTGTAAAAAGCTGAGAAGCCTTTTTCGGCAACAAATCTGGTCACGTCGTAATGGAAGTACGGGTCAAATTCAGAGAGAGAAAATCCCCAGTTCAGGGGAAGCAAGCGGATAAGGACGGATAAAGCTACGGATGATGAAACACACAGAAACCAAACTATGTCTCCTCTCGAGATTTTTCTGCTAAGATACCTAATGCTTCGAGAAAAGAATGATGTGCTCTTGCCTAATGCTTCCCAGACTCTCTTGAGTATACTGGACATTTGTTAGTGGCCTCATCATGCTTATTTCTTATAGATTTTGATTTCCAAGTTCTTAGATTTAAAGCGCAATTTGCTACTGCATTTTGGGCATTTTCCACTATACTTTCGGATAACGTCCTCGGGAGGTAGGAGTTCTAAACCGCTGTAAAGAACTTCACCACACTTTGTGCAAACGATTCGTTGCGGCACTAAAGATCCTCCGTATCAGATATAAGTGAAGAATTAATGTATTAAATGTTTAACTATACATGGAGAAGATAAGAAAAGTTTTCAACAGATTAGCCTGATTTAAATCGGTGTACATTTGGATATAAAACAGAGAAAATAGATACTAGTCTGTGAGTTAAGACAGACCAAACTATGTCCACAATGGAAAGTGAATAGGCATGGCTTCCCTCGTCAAAAGGATCGTTAGCAGGTTAGGAGAGATGCGTCTCCCCCGCGTTTCAGTGAAGCCTCCCGCCACAGTTCTAGTCGTTCTTCTGATTTCAGTATCCATCTTCCTTCTCGCTGGTGGCGTCTATAATGTAATGATGGAGCCGCTGGTTCTGCTTCCCACTCCAAGCTTTCCAATCTTTTATTATTATGGGCTGCAGGATCAGACTTGGTTTGAAAGCTTAGAGGCAACAATTCTGTTTGTGGTAGGCTTCGCTGGGGTATTCGTTTCCTATAAGAGTACTCGTTACGCCTATAAGCCTAGGCAAGCGGCAATGCTACTCCTGATAGGGATGGCTCTGCTACTTATATCCTTCATAGGCTGCGAGTA
>JAUQYT010000309.1 GCA_030587605.1 Candidatus Njordarchaeum guaymasense | reverse complement strand
AAGATATCTGTAGATTCACCCAAGGATATCCTTGATGCCGACGCAATTACAGACCAAGATAACGGAAGGATCTTGGTGGCAGGTTCAATGGTAACGGGAGAAGCTATGGCTAAAGCGGCAAATCTTGGGGTGAAAGGTATTGTGTCTGGGGGAGTGAACTACAGGGAACTTGTCAACTTCGTTGGCCACAGGATTGGTGTCGGGATCACTGGAGATGAGCAAGTCGGAGTAACGCTGATCGTGACAGAGGGCTTCGGCAAGATGAAGATGTCGCAAAGAGTGTTTGGTCTTCTTCAGCGTTTCCAAGGATTCAAGGCGTCGATGTCTGGCGCAACACAGATCAGAGCGGGAGTACTCAGGCCTGAGATCATTGTTCCTCATACAGAGCTATCCGCTCAAGAGGTTAGTGAGCAGGATTCGGTCGGAGGAATGAAACCTGGCACCCCTATCCGAGTGATCAGAGAACCATACTTCGGAGCAATGGGGAAGGTTGTCAGTCTGCCCGCCGAGCTGCAGAAGGTCGAAACAGAGTCGGGTGTACGCATAGTAGAAGTTGAGTTGGATAATGGCGAGAAGGTTATGGTGCCTAGAGCTAACGTTGAAATAATCGAAGAATGAGATTTCGCCAATTCCTCTGTGTATTTCTGGCGCCCGCCTTCCTTTCCTCGTTCAATTGCTTCTTCAACGCTTCCACACGCTGGATTAGCTTGCTAAGGTTCTCTCTTTTGCTGAGCAACGCAACTATGTTCTCTCCTGCGTTACCAAACAACGGAAGGATCGGTGAGAGGAAGAGCAGAAGAAAGTGGGCACTAAGATAGGAAAACGGGCCCACTGCCTGAAGAAGAATCGTAGACGGAACATCAGCGCCACTTCTGACAATCAGTCGAGCGATCTTCTCAATAAGCTCCTCTTCCTGTTGTGGACTAAGACTTGTAGGTAGGAAGAACCCGCCTTCTGACATAACCCATCATTGAACGACTTTCGGAACCAACTTCTGATCCTATGCATAAGAGTCTTTCCTGCTGGATTCGTCTAGTCAAAAGACTTAATTCAAGAGCCAAGGCCTTCGGATTGTCAACAACGGGGAACTGGTCAATCTTGAGCCAAACCTACGAGAAAGGAACAGCTAAATCGAGAAGAATCTTTGAAAGAGCCAAGAAAGTATTTCCGGCAGGAGTCTCCTATAGAATCCGTTCAATCGAACCGTACCCCTTCTATGTTAGCAAGGCCAAAGGCAGCAAGGTGACAGATGTCAACGGAAACGCCTATACAGATTACTGGTGCGGCCATTTCGCTCTGATTCTTGGACACGCTCATCTGAAGGTTGTGCGAGCTGTCAAGGAACAGGCCGAGAAAGGATTCCACTACGGAATCGCCCACGAATTGGAGTTGAAGCTGGCTGAACAGATATGCAGGATGGTGCCGAGCGCTCAACTGCTCAGATTCTGCGGCTCGGGAACCGAAGCAAATATGTTTGGAGCAAGACTTGCGCGTACATACACCCATCGATCCAAGATTGGGAAATTTGAAGGAAACTGGCATGGCGCATACGATCCGCTCCATGTTGCCATCAAGCCTCCTTTTGACAAACCTGCCTCAGGAGGGCTTACAGAAGGTGCTCTGATGGATACCGTGATCCTTCCTTACAATAACCTAGAGAAAACTCGAAGAATCATGGATGAGCATGACTTAGCATCCGTAGTCGTCGAACCGGTTATGGGAGCAGGGGGAATGGTCCCCGCCGACTTAGAATTCCTCAAAGGGTTGGCTGAACTCTGCAAGGAACGAAGCACGCTCCTGGTCTTTGACGAAGTAATAACTGGATTCCGATTGGGCCCTGGAGGAGCTCAAGGGAAGTGGAAAATCATGCCTGATCTCACAATACTGGGAAAGATCACGGGCGGCGGTCTACCAATAGGTGCTGTTACTGGCAAGAGAGAGATAATGGAACACATGGATCACATGAAATATGATGTCCCTGAGTATTGCTTCCATGGTGGAACCTATGCTGGAAACCCGATGTCTATGACAGCTGGTTTTGCCACATTAAAGATCTTGGAGGATGGATCGGCCTACAAGAAAATAGACGCATTTGGTGAAAGAATGCGTCAAGAGTTGAATGAGATATTTAGCCGTGCCGGGTTTGATATCCACACCACAGGAACTGGGTCAATCTTGGGGTGCCACTTCACAAAGGTATCAGTTGTTGACATGATTACTGCCAGCACAGGTGATAAGGAATTATCCAAGAAGTTCACTGCCCATCTGCTAGATAGGAAGATATTTGCTCTTACTCCTGAACTAGTTCACTGCGCTATCTCAACTGCTCATACAAAGAGCGACATCGACGCATTCCTATCTGCCGCAGAGGAATTTGCCAAGAAAGAAAAACAAAGCAAATGATTGGTCAACAGAGGCATATTTCAATACTACAAGAGTAAGGGGCGCTAATCTCTTCTTTGCTTCAGCCTTAGAACCTCTCCATGAGTCACCTTCCGCCATTTCTCATACTCCGTGAGACGGACTTCTTCTCTGAAACGTTGACTTAACCCAATGATCTCTGGCTCCGATAGTTGGTCAGTCCTGTATCCTAGTCGCGATGAGGGGGGTACGCCTTCGGCCAATCTCTTGAAAGTGTCATAGAAATCAAAGAATCGGGTAAATTCGGGGATAACTCCGTGTTCTCTTGGAGACATGAAGCGAGGACAGGCAGGTTCCATCTCAATAGGATTACAGCTGATCGACACTACAGGGTACTTTTCGACTATCCTCTTGCCAACTTTGATCGTATCCTGAAAATTGTACTGTGTTTCTCCAGATAGGCCTGATGAGAAGTACAGCTGTACTGGAATGCTCTCTTCTTTAACGTCATCAAGCCAGCGGAACAAGTCCTTATTGCTGTAGTAGATTCCTTTGTTGTTCTTCCGAACTGACTCTGATCCTGACTCAGGCGAGAGAGCGATTGTCGAGTAGAGAGGATTGAAGGTCCTCTTGAAATCGGTGAGAAGCTCCTTATCACAAAGGGACCATAGCAAGAACTCCGCGCTGATGTCAATCCTTTCTTTTTGAACAAGAGCAAATAGGTCAAGGTGGTACTCTCGCTTTTCGGGACATGGATCAAAATCCATATAGGCGCAACAGATCTTCTCTTCTTGAAATATCGCCAATGTCTCAACCACTTTCTGCTGAGATCGGTAGACGGGTGCTTGACGCCCAGTAAGGATGCTAAACGCGTTCTTTCCGCCTCCGCAGTAAGAGCAATTCATTGAGCACCCGCGACCGAGGCAAAGCCATCCTTGTGTCTTGAGCCTCGCCTTGTGGGCAAATGGATCCAAGTCTCCAAGTTGGGATATTACTGTGCGATACTTGTTAAAGTTCGACAATAAGCTGAAGTTGGAGAAGTCTAATCGGTCCAGATCAGGTGTTTCGGCCACAAACCTCCTGTCTGACTTCTTCAAAGAATGCCCATATCTATATGTCAGGTTTGGTACTTCGTCAAGTCTTCCATTCGATAGATGTTTAAGCAACTCAAGAAGAGGAACCTCAGCGTCACCTGAAACAACAGCATCCACACTCTTGAATTGTGACAAGATCTCCTGAGCGAAAAAAGAAGCTGTAAATCCACCGAGGATCACAAACGCGTCTGAGAACTGCTTAACAGTGTCGGCGATTCGAATTGCGTCGAATGCATGGACATACCAGTGCAAATCGATTGCAGCAACGGATATGTCATGATTCTTAAGCAAGGTCTCTATAGAGAAACTTCGGTCGCACATCTCCTCTAAGCCTGTATGGATCACTCTCGTCGTGTATCCTTGCTTGTCCAACATATCCGCCAGACCTAGTGTTCCCATGGGCATGACGACGTATGTTAGAGAGGAGCCTCCCTTGCAGTGGGGGGCCCTTATGTGAGTTGTGGGATGAAGAAAAAGACAGTCGATTTCTTTCACAAGCTACCACAAATCCTTTCTCAGTATCCTTGCCTTGTGAGCGACATGGAAGCCGTACGACTCCAACATTGATGTCATAAACATCTGCTGGCGGTCCACTGGACCAATTTGACATCTTTCTATCCCATGTCTCTCCATGGATTGAAGGCCATGAAAAACAAGCGAAACAAGTAGCTCAGGATCCTCGCTCCGCAAGCCCCACCTGAAAAACTTTGCGCATTTGAATCGATGGCCCGTAAGATGATCATAGAACAGAAATGGTATCGGAGACCGGTTCTCCTTAAGGAATTCAAACAGATTCGGTGACCATTGGCAGAAACCTTCGATACGTCTCTTAGGGAATACTGCGTCACGTTTATAGGCAATCGATTGAGAGTCACTGAAGAAGTGGGTAATTCTCCGAGTGAGAATCGGGTCGGTTTTGGAGAGGCAATACTCTCTTAGGGGGAATTCGCAGATCTGTGCGTCAATGGCAGCGATCTTACTCTGATCGGGAGCACCAATCATGAAGCTGGATCGGGTGCCGTGCCTTTCTTCCATCTTCAGTCGAGCGTCTTCTATCCTCCGGTCGTAGCATAGCAGGATTCTCTCATCCTGAAATCCATGCTCTTGAAAGAGACGCACATTGGTCTCTTGTATCTTCACAACATCCAAATCATATGAGAATTCAGATACCGAGTTGGGAAAGGAAACTGGTGGCGAAATCAGCTCGTGGAGTTCCGCCTTTATGCGCTTGCTTCCAACCGATCTGGCAAGATCTTCGACTCTTCCAAAGAAGAACTGAGAACTTTCTTCCAGATCAGACCTATCGAACCAATACGGGTAGGTTAGGAATAGGACTGGGTCGCCCCTATCCTCGATGTAGAAGAACGCAAAGCAAAACACTTGATCGACCAAGTTGCCGTTACTTAGCACCTTGGAGATTGTCAGAGGCCAAAATCGTTGAATACTCTTTCCACGATAGTTAATGAGATCCGATATCATTCCAAGTGGAAACGAAACGAAATCTGGGCCGGAATAGATGAATGGGGCTTGGACAAATAGTTCAGAGGGTATTCGGCTTTCCAGTCTAAGCCCCAACATGATGGTCATGAAGTGCTGACCGAGTCTTATGAAGCTTGTAGTTTGGCGTGCGCAAAGCGTGTAGCTTGTTCGATTATATGAATAGTTCCGTCTTGTTTCTTATCTCACATGATGACACATGAATAAGAACTCTCTTGAGAAAGTATTAACTGCGAAGATTCGCGATCTAATTTGGAGGGAGTCTTATTGAGAATAGCGACTGGCACAATTCTTCACGAAACAAACACGTTCTGTACACATTCGACGACGCTCGAGAATTTCAAGTATGACACTCTGGCCCCACGATCTGTAAGGACAGGTTATCTCGACGCGAAAGATTTCTTCGAGGAGTTCACTCGGACGAGGTCTGTTGCAGGCGGCTTCATAGACGCATCAAAGAATTTGGGATTTGAACTACTTCCAACGATCTGGGCTGACGCCACACCGGGAGGCACTGTATCGAAGGAGACATTCGACTACCTACTTTCAGCACTTCTTGAGACACTTCGTAGGTGTGGAAAGGTTGACGGAGTACTTCTAGGTCTTCACGGCGGAGGATATAGCGAAGTTCACAATGATCTGGAAGGAAAGGTTCTCAAAGAGGTTCAAGGAGTAGTTGGTGAGAACGTTCCGATTGTTACTACGTTGGATCTTCACGCGAACGTCAGCCAGTTGATGGTTGACATTGCAGATGTCTTAGTTGGTTACGATACTTATCCTCATGTAGACATGTATGAACGCGGCGTTGAAGCGGCGGAGATAATAGTTTCAACAATCAAAGGCCTCATTAAGCCTACAATGGCGATGGAAAAACCCCCACTTATCATTCCGCTTCAGGGACAGTTCACAGGCAAGTATCCCATGAGCAAGCTAATGGAGATGGCCCACGCAATAGAGAAAGAGAAAGCAGTATTGAACGTCACCGTGTCCGCATGCTTTCCTTTGACAGACTGCGTTGATACAGGTATCGCGCTGATCGTCACCACTGACAATAATATAGACTTGGCGAAGAATAAGGCCAAGCAACTGTCCGATTTGGCTTGGAGCCTCAGAAAGGACTTCCTTGTCACTCCCACACCGATCGACCAAGCTATCAAAGATGCGATGAGCCTCCCTGGTCCTGTGATCTTGGCTGATATCGGAGATAACCCGGGGGCTGGAGGAGCCACTGATGGAACTGCGCTTCTTCGGGCGTTGATTGAAGCTGGTGCCAACCGCACTGTTGTTGCTGTCATTAGAGATCCCGAGGCAGTTTCAAAGTCGATTCAGACCGGTGTAGGCAATCAAGTCACAATGAAGATTGGAGGAAAGACCGACAAGCTTCACGGTGACCCGTTAGAAGTCACAGGATATGTTCGTTTGATCTCAGATGGACTATTCAGACATCGTGGACCTATGGCGACCGGTATGGAGATGCGTATGGGCAAGACAGCCGTCTTAGATATCAAGGGCATCGAAGTGATCCTGACTGAACTGAGAATGCAGCCAATGGATCTGCAACTCTACAGAAGCGTCGGAATCGAACCAACCGAGAAACAGACAATCGTGGTTAAGTCCTCGGTTCACTACAGGGCCGCACACACCCCAATCGCAAAGAAGATCATAGAAGTAGATACACCAGGCGTGACTGGACCTGATCTCAAACGCTACCCATTCAAAAAAGTAAGGCGACCTATTTTCCCAATAGATGATATGTGAAGTTACGGGAAAGCGATAGTCTTGGTGCCGAGGGGAGGATTCGAACCCCCATGGAGCGGCTCTGCAGGCCGCCGCATAACCTCTCTGCCACCTCGGCTCAGCTCCTAGTCCATTGGTTGAGAGGTTTTTCAACTTTTTCGACGGAAGGAAAAAGTGACCTATGTGCCGTGGAGTGGAAGACCTATAAGCAATCTCCGATCAAGCTTCTGGCTTCACAACATCCGCACCATAGCCAGTATGTCAATGGAATAGGAAGTGTATGAGGAGGGCAACCATTGTCTGAGGAAGAAGCGCCCTTGGCTGATCAAAGGCCCATGTTCACGCTCGTGGGTCTTACGCTCTTTGCCATGGTAGCCTCCAATATGATCACGCCTA
>JAUQYT010000304.1 GCA_030587605.1 Candidatus Njordarchaeum guaymasense | reverse complement strand
TGTTGGTAAGCTTGGCAATCTTTCTCATGTCAACTTCATCCATGTTTCAGTTAATTCCTTTCAGAAACCAACACCATTCGTGAGTTCATCAAATGATGAGGGCGCCTTATGCTTCAACCCGACCCCAAGCTTCTACGAAGGTTCGAAGATCAAGCCGACAAAAGCAAAGCAGTTCAAAAACCTCGACGTTCTTGGGGAAGTATGTAAAGAAGCCAAGAAGAAGGGTATAGAAGTCTACGCCGTGGTGAACTGCTTGGTGAACCCCGCCGTTTTGAAGATGAGATCGGAGTTCGCTCAAGTGTCCAGTGGTGGAGAGAAAAGTGATGAGATCTACCCTTTAGCCTGCTTCAACAATCCGAGTGTTGAACGATACATTCTCAGCTTGATAACTGACATTCTATCAAGCTACAATGTGAAAGGTATTGAGCTTGAGAAGCTTCATTACTCAGTGACTTCACCCTTCAAAACCGGCAACCTAACATGCTTCTGCAGGTACTGCAAAGATGAAGCACGCAGTCAGGGCATAAACATAGACGGCGTCAAGCGTCGATTGAAGTTTTTCCCCAAACCCTTCGGCGAACCACAGAAGATTATGGAAGCATCAAGTAGCAACCCCTTCTCACTAAACCTTAAGCTTCTGAGGTCATGGGTCCAATTGCTGGGCCTAAGTTCATGGTTTCAACACAGGCGACACATGGTCTCGGGGATCAGTGGAAGGATCATGATCGCATCGCGCCAAGCAAACCCAGACGCTGAGGTTGGAATAGATTTGTGCCCTTCTGAGGTTTCGTGGATCGCTGGTCATGATCACAGAGCCTTGGGGAAAAACCTGGATTGTGTCTACCCGATCATAGACGAACCCCTGATTCGTAAAGGGGCAGGCGGCATTATGCGCGAGTTGAGGTCCCTCAGAAGGAGATTAGGGGGAGTCCTACGTGAAGTCAAAATCTATCCAGTTGCCATCCTAAGCAGTTCAACATCCCCAAATGAGACGATTGGCGTGGTCAAATCAGCCTGTGAAGAAACTCACGGCCTAGTTTTGCACGCATATGGACAGATTTCAGTAGAGAACTTGAAGGCTTTTGGTCAAGCCACCAGAAAACGCGACTAGGAAACTCGAGGACCCGGCGCCAGATCAAACCAAAAGGCAATGCTCACAAGCAATGGGAGGCATTCGTCGACCATCAAATTATATTTAAATAAAAGACTTGTACAAAAAATTGCTAGATTCAGCTTTCAATTTACTATCAGAAAGTGCAAACTAAGTTGCATCAGTATAATAGAATGGTAGACGAGGGGTGTTAGATCAGGTGCCAAAGGTAGTTGCCTATGTGCTCGCACTTGCATCAGCAGGGAGTGAGCACGATGTTTGTGAACAGATAAAGAAAATAGATGACGTGGACGATGCCAAGGTATGTTACGGTGCCTGGGACATTGTCGTGACAGTTGAGACGGAAAGCTTCGGCAAGCTGGACGCCGTGGTAACGAAAATTAGGAAGCTTCCAAACATTGAACAGACAACTACACTTGTGGCGACATGAAAAAAGACATCTTATCCCACACGGTGCTAAGGGGAGGTAAACAAAAGTTTGGGCGTTAGTGACACCGCACGTGAAGTGCTGAAGCGTTACGGTCTAAGCGAGTACGAGTCAAAGGCCTATGCAACTTTAGTGGAACTTGGGGCGGCGTCCGTAAGAGAGCTATGCAGAGTCGCCGGAATTCCTCAGCCAAGAGCCTATGACACTCTATCTAAACTTGAGGCGAAGGGACTCGTGGAAACACAGGATGGGCGGCCCACGGTTTACCGGGCTGTTCCACCGAAAGTTGCTTTCGATAGACTGGAGAAGGGCTTGAAGGCACAGACAGTCCTAGCAGTTGAGGAATTCGCATCCAGATATGGCGGCGAGCGATCGAGAGCAGATATGTGGACAATAAAAGGCCAAGCGAGCATAATCAATAAGATCGAAGAGATGATCAACTCAGTGGAGGACCAACTTCTGCTCGCTGTTCCAACCGAAGTTCTCGATAAAATCAAATCTGCTCTAGATAACGCTGTACGTAAGGATGTTGAGATCAAGCTCATGGTAAGCCAAAGAGGAAACCCTGTCGCATTAATACCTTCGGTGGACGACGGCATCAAACTTACGAGAAAGGACGATATCCCCGCCATACTGGTTCTAGTTGACAAGAAACAGGCACTGATTTCCTCTGGATGCATCAGCAACTATAAGGGTCCTTGGATCTCCGTCTGGACTAACGAACCGAGTTTCGTTGAACTCGTATCGATATTCTTTGCGTCACACTAGAGAAGAGGACTGATAAGCCCTCTTTCTCTCTTCTCTTTTAACGAACTGATGAACCAGGCATGACAGAAGTACAAGACACTAATCCGGTTGCGTTTTCAGTGACTTATGCTTGTTTCTTGGTCAGGTCTGCAGCTGAGATCTTCTTCGTGAAGATGATGTCACCTTCATTGTTTTGAACTTCAAAGATGTACTCTTTCTCACCTTTGATTCTTGGGTACTCAAATCTTAGTGTTCCTGAGGACAGCCACTCACTTATCGGTATCTCCCATCCCATGACGCTTTCAGGCGTTTCGCCCTTATGGATTATTCTCACTTTCAGATCTTCAAGGCAATCCACAGTATCATTCCTAAGCGAGACTCTCATCTTGCGTTGTCCTTCACCAACCAGCTCCGTATCACCAGACTTGATCATAGGCTTAGTAGGCTGACCGTCTGAAGGTACGAACTCTTCCTGTCTGGATGGAGATGTCTCCAACACGTACACTGGTGTCTCACGAGCAGTGTAACGGTGATTCCTTTTCACTCTACCTATATTCAGTACTTTGGCGAGTTCTTCTTCGCTGAGTGGTTTGAATTCTATGTACCCATCTTTCGTCGCCTTGTTTAACAATTCCATTCCTGTGCTGGTTCTGACGATTATGGTTGAGAACCCTGGCTGCGACCCAATGCTTCCCACTGAGATGTCAGCATTTTCGGAAGTGAGATCCGTGCAGAAATCACAGCTACTTGATCTATAGCTATCCAAATCCGCGATCGGCCACTCCTTCTCACCATTATTCCTAAGCGTAACTCTGAATTTCCCTTCCTTGATATTCATCTTAGTAATGTCTGCTAGTGCGATGTTGTTCTTTTCTTCGAAGAAGGAACGTAGCCCATTCAGGGAGAAGGAATCCATACAGAATAGCCCTATTCTGAGAACGGTCGCCCCCTTGAAGAGATGGAGGAGTCCAACTGGTGAGTTCTGCATCTTGTAGACTGCGTCGATCTTGCACGGTGTTCCAACGAATGCTATCAGCTTGTACCCGCTCCTTATAGCGTCGCTAAGAGCAGGAACGACTTGACTATGGCTATAGATAGATCCTGAGCTCTTGAGTATGTCTGCTTCGGACGTTACAACCTTTGCTACAGGCTTCCAATGTTGTTCGCCGTCATTTAATGTGACGACAGCCGCATCAATCATCTTGTTCTTCATTGCGTATAACAACAGGGAAGTGACTACTCCTCCATCCTGTCCTCTCACTTTGTCAAGTTTGGATTTACCCGTATAAGCGGCAATGTAAGTACCTATTTGCTCAGCTCGTGTTGTAGCTGTTCGGGGGCACTGATTATAGCAGACTCCGCATACTGTGCACTTACCAACAAGCTTCGGTTTTATGTCTTCGAAACCTAGCTGGTCGCAGCTCGCTACGCAAGCGCCGCAAGAGACGCACGCTCCTGTGTTAATGACTTCCCTCTGTAAACGCGCAAAATTCTCTTTCTTTCCTTTCAAAATCTTCTGAGCGTTCGAAATGCTCTCCTTGAACATCGCCTCGCCATTACCTGACATCTATATCCCTCACAAGAATCTTTCAGATGACAAATCATCAATTGTTCGACTCGATTGAGAATCCATCTCAAGCGATCTTATTACTAAGTCTGACTTCTAATATAAAAACGTTAATCTGTTACACCACTCTGCCCAGCAGTGAACAGTTTTCAACCACTCCTCCCTTTTCCCACCTACTGATTCATAAGAGTCTGGAATGTTACTCCCGGTGCTACTGAACTGTCATGTGATGAGGAGGATCGATCTTCATTAGAACGAGAAGAAAAATATGTCTGAGCATGTAGAGGTTTGGGAATTCTTCCAAGTCTATGCCTAAGCCTTATAGATAAACTGCCTAGCATCTCTCAGATTAGGAAGCTTCCTAATCAGTCCGAGTTTCAGTAGAATCTTCAACGCATATCTCACAGTTCGCGATGAGAAAGTCGTCTCGCCAGAGATCGCCTTGGGCGTTAGCGGTCCGCTATTCTTTAGTATCTTAAATACCTTCGCCGCAGACGGAGGAATATCACTCTCATCGCTAAACATAATGATCAGCCTACTGAACTAGGAATAATGAGCGTCGATATATAATTTTGTGCAAAATAACACAACTACAAACAACAAACCGCCGGAAACCCTCATTTTACGTTTTCCATAGGACTGAATCTCCACACGAAACCGTCTAGCTCACGAAGTTGCGTGCTACACTGTAATGACTTCGTCTCGCTTTGATGAGTTAATTGCCGCAAGTGCGATTCTAAGCGTTTCTTCAGCGTCCTTCAAGTTGACCGGTGGCTCATTACCTTTTTCTATGGATTCGAGGAATGCTCTTAGCTCACGTTTTAGTGGTTCTTCGAACACAGAATGTGGTTTAATCGTTTGTTCTTTCTTGATTATTTTCAGTTCCTGCGTCATGTAGTCGACCTCTACACTCCCCTCGGATCCGGTGACCATCATACTTCTGATACCTATGGGTGTAATCCAATTCGTTTCAATCATACCTAGCACTCCGTTGTTGAATTCCAGCAGCAAGTTGACAAAGTCCTCGTTGTTGCCACCAGCGAAACTCTTGATTTGGCAGAATACCCTTCGGGGGGATCCAAAAAGACTACGCAAGACGTAGATCTCATGTATTCCGAGATCCAGTAAGACCCCTATTTCCCATCCACGTTTTGGATTTCTACCAATCCTCTTTGAGCTCGCAACATAGGGTTGCCCAACTTCTCCGCTCTTGGCAACTATCTCTTCAAGTTTCTGAATGCAAGGATTAAACAGCTCAATGAACCCAGGCATAACCGAAACGCCGTTTTTCCTACTTTTACTTGATAACTCGCTGATTGCTTCTAAACGAGTGGCTACAGGCTTCTCCACAAGTACGCCTTTGACATCGAAATCAACTACTTCTAATGCCACCTTCGATAGGTTCTGTGGTGAAACAACGACACTCACTGCGTCGGGTTTCTCTCTCTCAAGCATCTCATGAAAATCGTCATAAGCCTTGCAGCCATAGAGTTTAGCAACTTCGGTAGCACGTGGGTAATCAGCGTCCGCCACTGCTACAAGTTGAGCTTCCCCCAAATCTCTGTAAACCCGACAATGCGCCCTACCGAACCATCCAGCGCCGATTACAGCACACCTTGGATCCATTCCAAAGTACACCTCGATAAACTCAAACTGATTTTTTCGAATACATGAAACACAAGGGAATGGATTTCCCTCTCAGAACGTGCATCATACTTTCCGTTTTTGTGGTTAAGTTACCTCTTAACACTCGTTAACCGAGGAGATATAAATATCGATCGATTACTTGACGCGCTTAAAGTCATGGGATTGTGAAGAACAAAAGGAAAAGAAAATCGGTTTCTAGGATGGATCAAAGATGATTCGATAGGACGTTTCGGAACCGATTATGACTGATATGGAAACATATTTAATGGTAACTTCTAGTTGAGATTCCTCAAGAGGAGTTGACATCTTGACAGAAAAGTATGACGCTGTTGTTGTGGGTGCAGGGACTGGAGGCACAGCTGCAGCTAAACGTATAGCTAAGGCGGGCTTCCGAGTTGCACTAATAGATAGTAGACCAAGACAGAAGATAGGCGAAAAAGTGTGCGGAGACGGTGTTTCCAGGGAACTCTTTGACAAGTTGAAACTGAAGTACCCAAAGGGCGACGAACTGGAAAGAGTGATCAATGGATTCGATCTCTACTCCCCAGACGGAGAATCCCATATGAGGATACAAGGTCAAGGTTTCACAATAAACAGACTAAACTTCGGACAAAGACTTGTCAACGAAGCCGTGGATGCGGGTGCAACATTAATCGATAAGACAATGATACAATCACCCATCGCAAAAGATGAGACGGTACGAGGCGTGAAAGCAAAGAAAATGAACACTTCTGAAACAGTGGAGTTCCACAGTGCCATAACCATTGATGCAAGCGGGTACTACGCCGTCCTCAGAAAATCTCTTCCTTTCGCAGAGAAATATGGGATAGAGAATGAGGTCAATCCAGAAGACGTAGAAATCTGCTACCGCGAAATTCGAGTTCTAAAAGACGAGCTGGATCCACCAGACCGCTGCAAGATTAACTTGGAACAGAAAATGGCTCCCGGCGGATATATCTGGTTCTTCCCTGAATCAGACAGACATTTGAATGTGGGGCTAGGCGTACAGATGGTAGATGGGCACCCAAACCCCAAGACTCTACTATATGACAATGTACTGCGACAAAAGATGTTCAAGGATTCAAAGCTCCTTACAGGTGGGGGAGGCGTAGTCCCAACTAGAAGACAATTGTGGTCATGTGTAAGTAACGGTTTTATGCTTGTAGGAGACTCAGCGTGCCAAGTCAATCCACTTCACGGCGGTGGAATTCACTCCTCAATGCTTGCCGGAGACTCAGCTGCGAGTGTAGCTATTGGAGCACTGGAGAAAGGAGACTACAGTTGGCGCTCACTGTGGAAGTACAATATTGATTTCATTGAAGTATATGGCTACAAGCAACCCCCTCTTGACATTTTCAGAATAATGCTTCAGTCTCTCACCAACGAGGAATTAAACTATGGGCTTAAGAACAGAATTGTCACAGAGGAAGATGTTCTCAAAACAAGCATGGGCGCCGAACTAAAACTCAGCACGGGCGAGAAAGCCAGGCGCATGTTCAGAGGAATAGGTAAAATATCATTGCTTAGGAGGCTAAACACTGTCGCGAAGAAGATGCGCGAATTGAAGAGCCTTTACAAGGCATACCCCAAAGATCTGAAGGGACTGACAGCATGGCGGAGAAAAATTGAATCAGTCTACAAAGAAGTCAAGCACCTATCAACAAAACAGCCCTAACGATATGGTAAAGCATTTGCGGAAGAGGACGACCAATTAAGTGGGAAACTGCTCTCTCTCCCAATAACTCATAGCATATCTTCATTTTACGTGATCTTCGGCGTCAAAGAAAGGAATAATACCTAGCAACTGAATATACTTTTCTCGGAGGATCTGATATTGGCGTCAACTACAAGTAGCATTGCCGGCTTCGCTGTTTGCCTGGGGATAACATGGGGTCTGCTGCTCTACGGTGAGTTGCCAGCAGAGGTAGCTCCGAATAGCTTCGTCCAACCCCTCTCCTCTTCTCAATTTAGTTGGGCAGCCAAAATGTGGTTTCTGGTACACTACGTTCTCCTAGACGCGCAGCTAGGTCTAACTATAATACAGCTTTTGGCACTCACGGTGCTTCCGTGGCTTGTTTGCGGGGTGACCGTGGGAATACTCTCCAGGAACGCTTCAAGAGGGTTCGCCGCGGGTTTCCTCGCCGTGATCGTCTCGATAATTGTGGGCTGGATCATAATGATACTCTCACCCTTCCTTGGAATAGCGCTCCCAGGTAACGGCACACTGCCACCAGCTACACGTGACCCGATTCAGTATCTCTTGACGCTCATATCATTTCAGGCACTGGGGTTTGGCGTTGTATCGGGGGCTGGGGGAGTACTCGGGGGAGCTCTAACTCCCAAGAGAGAATAGGCTTCGGTGTACTCAGAATTAAGCTCACCTAAGATGCGCAGAGGGCAACGACGCAAAGAGCTTTAAAGTATGGTAGTGTTAGCGAATTGGCAATCCATAAACTTCGTTCACTTGGCGCATCAATTCTCCTGATACTAATACTTGGAGTCCTATCATACATTCTCCTAACGGAACAATACGAAGAATTACTGGGAAAGTACCCAACTCAAGGCGACCGCGCTTACGTCCTCGCTTTCATAGACATATTCCTATACGATTTGCTCTCAACGAGTTTCCTACTAGTGGCGCTACCAACAACTTTCCTATTGGGACTCATCCTCCTAAGAAACTGGAAAGACAGTCTTCTGTCAGGCCTGATGAGCGGGATAGTAGTCTCATTGCTTGCACTCTACGTCATGAAGAACTACTTTCCCGAAGAATTAGCCGCGGGCGGAATTACCCTTGTTCTGCAGAGAATCTGGCAAGGAAGTGTAAACGGTCTCATAATCGGCGCGCCAGGTGCTTTCGGAGGATCACTGGGATCCATCGGGGGACTTATCAAAAAGAGGCGAATTACGAAGCAGCCAGCAACAAAGAGACCTTATAGGTGCCCTGAGTGCGGAGTCGAATTTGAATCGAACCCTGAGTTCTGTTCCAATTGCGGTAAGAGAATAAGGAGAGCATCCAAGTGAGCCACGGGATCCTTTTCTTGTGATTTTCGCAAAAAGTTGCGGAAATCGCATCAAACCATCAGCTCATTTATAAAACTCGCTTGATTTGGAGCAAAACCTTATAAACGCGCTATCGTAGGATATATGATTGTGGGGGTTGAGCCAATAACAGTTTTTTTAAACTGTTCCCTCTTCCTCGCCCTCCATCAGAAAGGGTCGCCCTTTCTGAGGGGAATCCCCTCTCCCGAGTTGGCGATGAAACCCCTTCATTCTAACTTTGAGCAAGTAGTTTTTAGAATTCTTGCTGTGCGATGTTCACATGCTACTTGTGCGTGAAGCACGCGACTATGCTGCTTTCTGTTTTTTGATCGATTCTGCAGAAGCCAAATCTTTCAAACTGAACGTGTTCCCCTACCTGCAACTCCTTGCACGCGTACTCGCCGTAGCCTTTTACTACTATCAAGCTATGCTCATTGAGTCTTCCGTCCTTGTAGATCAGGTCTGGTACCTGAACTTCGATGGGAACATTTTGGTCAGTAGTCCACTGAACTTTACTTAAGCCTTCCTGCAAGTCTCTGCCAGCGAATCTGCCAATAGCCTCATCGTCTCCTACTTCTAATATCTTCACGTTGTAGAGATCCTTCAGCCTAATCAAATTGTTAGTCTCGACTAGGTCACCTCGAGGTATGTAAAACTTGTCCCCAGTCCTGACTTCCCTGTACCCAAGTTCAGCATCGGGGTGATGTCTAAGCTTCACGATAAGTTTTGGGGCGTCTTCCACGGTGAGTTTAACCGGGTTATCAACAAAGAAGTACCTCTTGGCTACAGGATCCAAGATTTTCCGGTTTAGACTTAGGAGCAGGTCCCACGAGAAAACCGGTTGTGCATGGGTGATCCCGACTTGGACTGTGAACTCTTCAATGGCTTTTGGGATGATTCCTCGCCGTCTCACTCCTCTGATTGTCGACAGCCTTATGTCATCCCAGCCTGACACGATTTCTTTATCGATGAGCGGCTTGATTAGCCTCTTTGCGGTTGGCGTTCCTTCGAAGTTAAACCTACTATACTCTATTATTAAGGGGCCCCTGAGTCCGAGTAGCTTCCTTATGTAGTTCTGCAGTTCTCCTCGAAGAGCGAATTCGTTGCTTCTGAGGACGTGTGTTACTCCGCAAATGCTGTCTTGGATGGACACAGCAAAATCGTATGTGGGCCAAACAACATACATAGATCCTTTGAAGGGGTGAGGTGAATCTACTATTCTGAAGAGTGTGGGGTCACGCATAACATAGTTCATGCTTTGCATGTCCCCTTTGATTCTCCAGACAACCTCCCCCTCCTTGAACCGGTTAGATAGCATCCCTTCCCATAGCTCGAGATTCTTTTCAGGAGAGTTATCCCTGCATTGACACGTCTTCCCTGAAGCCCTGTTCTTTCTTGTCTTCTCCAGCGGGCACGAACAGACGTAGGCCTTGCCTTGTTCAAGGAGTTTCCTAGCATAGTTGTAGAATATCTCCATGTCATCAGAGTTGCTCTTCTCTCTATCCCATTTTATTCCAAGCCAAAGGATGTCTTCTTTGACGGCACTGTAATACTCAGCCTTCTCCTTCTTGGGGTTTGTATCCTCGAAACGCAGCCAAAGCGTTCCTCGGTATCTTCTAGCATACAGGAAGTTGAAGAAAAATGACATAGCGTTACCAAGGTGAATGTAACCGTTAGGTTCGGGTGGTAGCCTGGTAACAACTTTTCCCTCAGCGGCATCAGGCAGCGGTGGAAGTTCCTTCTTCTCAACCTTCTTCTTTTCAACGAGGTACTCTGGAGCTATCTTTTCTACTATTTCCTTCTGTGTTTCCAGGGTAATCTGATTGACCTCTGCAACGATCTTGTTAACTAGTTCCCTGATTTCGCTAGCTCTGCTTCTGACCTCAGGGACATCAGCCATAATCCGACTTGTTACAGCTTTGGCATCAGCTTTCCCCTCATGTTTAACCGCGTTTATTAAGGCATGTTTCCTAATCAGTTCCATCAATTGAGTGTCTCCAGCATCTTCAGCCAACTCATTTTCACCTCGTCGACTGCGGGTCCCTCGTAACAGTCAAATCATCATGAGACGTCGTTAAAGAGCTAATTGTCTCTTTTATGATTCAAGAAGCTTTTTTCTTATCTGTCTTTCCAGAACATCATTTCTTTTAGTCTCTTTGCGTCGGCCGCCATGTTTGTGTTGTTGAAGAGAACGTACACTTTCCTGCTCCTCTCATCGAGTTTGAGAACCTTATCTTTCAGCCGAAGTAGCTCCTCGTCACTATACTTGTGCCTGTAGTCAAATTCTCTTGGGTTAAGACCGTGAAGCCTTATGTAGCTCACCTCATGCGTGGAAACCGGCTCTCTTCTCATCAGGTCAACGACATGTACTAAGTCAAGCTCGGAACAGATACTCTCTACCTTGCAAGCATTCTCATTCCAATCTCCTCGAGGCTCCCAACAGACAACAACTCCTCTCCTCTCCACCCCCATTAGCAGTTCCTTCATGTTCGAGATATTTGACTCCGATGCGCCAAAATTGGGGGGCGTCTGGATCAGGACAGCCTCAGCCCTTAGCCTTCGGCAGATTTCAATTGCGGTATTCCAGCAGTCAATTACTTCACCGGTTGGTCTCAAAAACCCGTATTTCGAACTGTTTTTCTCCACACTTTGAAGTCTTCCTCGAAACCTTCTCCACGTCGGACTCGAAGTCGGATGAGTGATTCCCTGAAACGCTTTTGGCACGAACTCAAAACTAGCGGATGCCTCTTGCCTCCAGCGTTCAACAGTCTCTAAACGTGGTATGTTATAGAATGTGCTTTGGATCTCCACAACATCAAATTGTTTGTAGTAGCTTTTCATCCCACCCGGGATGGCAAACCCGCAACACCCAACTACGATGACCATGGATCCCAGCCTTTTGACCATCCTCGGGTAACTAAGACCAAATTGTCAGTAATCGTTCTGGACTAATGGCAGCCCTCCTTGGAGGAAAATTACCAAAAAAGCGTGATGTGGTCAAGGCAACCTTCAGCCTACTATCCTTCTTTCTCAATTTTCGCGGCGTAATCAACCATTTCCTTGGATAATTCCACAAAAAGTCTCTCGATACTCTCCCCTGTCTTGGCGCTTGCTTCAAGGTACCTTACGCCATATTTCTTGGCCATACTCGTTCCTTGCTCAGCAGAAATCTTGCGATCAGGCAGATCAACCTTATTTCCAACTAAGAGAAGGGGAATGCTACCCCGGTTATTCTTGACCTCATTGAACCACTTCGGGATATTATCAAAACTTTCTGGTTGGGTTACATCGTAAACAATGACCCCTCCCATAGCCCCCTTGTAATACAGGGGCCGAACATAGGAAAACCTTTCTTGACCACCCGTGTCCCAGATCTGCAGCTTGACTTTCCTCTTCCCCTCCTTAGTCGGAACTTCAATTGTCTTTACCGCAAAGTCTACTCCAATGGTCATAATATATGAGTCTCTAAAGGTTCCAGTGCTGAAACGCAGCGTGATGCTTGTCTTGCCAACAGCGCCATCACCAACGGCTATCACCTTGAACAGGTAGTCGTAAGACATTAAGTCTCCTCCTCTTGAAGTGCAGTCCCTATAACATGTAGCCCAATAACCTTTCTATGTATTGAGTTATTTAAGATTAATGACCAACGAGCTACCAGAATTTGAACGTGGCTTTAGGCGCGCAATATGGCTTTTGGGATTTCCCAGAAAGATATTATCTGCTCGTCTTTTCAGTCGGGCCAAGGGTTTATCGTCCACCATATTTCTCGAAATACTTGGCAAATGAATCATAGATTTGTTTCGTAACATAAACTTTCCCTTTGACTTTTCTCTCCCTAAGGTACTCAAATACTTCCTTAATATTCAGTATTGAGAACACGTTCACACCTTTCTGTTTGAGATCAGCTGAGGCTAAGCCCCCTTGCTCGCTTTTCTCCATCCTGTCTAGCATTATGAGGACAGCAATAAACTTCAGTCTCTTGCAGCCCGAGTACGTGTTAAGTTTCTCAATGCTCTCTGTCTTCGCCTCGCCCGTTGTAATGGTATCATCGAGAATCAAGACCCGGTCGTCTTCACAGATTTCGCCGACGAGCCACTTCTCTTTTGGCACGCCATACTCTTTGGGTTGTTTTCTGTCAAATCCCCATCTCTTGTTTTCCCCGAACTTTCTGTAGAGCTCCATTGCTACTGAACCTGCCAGCGCGATCGCCTTGTACGCTGGCCCATGCACGTAGTCAAATGCATCCAACCCAACGAGATCCCGTATTGCTAATGCATAAGCCTCAGAGACCTTAGCGATTCCCTCACCGTCGCGCACCACATTCGCCAGATTGAAGAAGTAAGGAGATTTCCTGCCACTCTTTAACTGAAACTCACCGAACAGAAGCCCATTCTTCTCAACTATGAACTCTACGAGTGACTGCTTCCAGGCATCCACAGTCCTATCCTCTCCTGTGTGTAGCCTCATACTAGTCAATGCCGAGATGTGACGATTCGACTTGACTAAAAAGCCTTACTCTCACTCAGAAATGGAGAGAGACGTTCGCTGAACGTGACCGGAGGGGATCTAGCAATACTTTTCCAAATGTCTTAGAGGAATTGCAGGATCTTGAGATACTCCATAGGTAGTGAGAGAAACAGTACAATGAACCCCACTATCGCCACGACCTTCCTTCCCGCTGTTATCCTTGAGACGTCGTCCAATGGCCCTGGGTGTCTTCCTCCAAAGGAGAAGAATAATAACAATAAAGCAAAAGGTAAGAAGAATGGGCTGATTAGCCCAAAGAACAAGAGCAACAGCAACGAAATAGTTGAAGCTCTTTCATATCCCCTTGGACCAAATGCTGCCCGCGAAATGTGTCCTCCATCCAACTGACTGACAGGGAACAGGTTCAGAGCCGTTATTATCAGACCAAGATAGCCTGCCTGTCCTAACGGATGAAGTGATATCGCGTAGCCTTCAAGAAACTTTCCGGGAAAGAAGGAAATCATGATCATCATTATGGGTGGAGACAGAATACCCTCGCCAGGTACAGCCGGGACCGACTGTGACAAGGAAACTCCCATAAAGGTCACGATGATCGCCACTATAAATCCTGAGAATGGTCCAGCTATACCCAAATCAAATAGCTGATCTCTGTTAGTAAACGGGTCTGTTTGGGTTATCACTGCACCGAAGGTACCTGGGGTGATTAGTGAAGTTCCAGGGATAATCGGTGGCGCCGGTATGAAGTACGGAAGACTTGACTTCATCATATGGATTCTTGAAGCAATTATGTGCCCTAGCTCGTGCACAGTTAAAATCGCCATCAACGCGGTCGCGTACTCAACCATGGTGACCAATGTCTCTGACAGTGAGCCCTGCAACCCTGTGTTTTGAAACCACGTTTGGGATATGAAGTATCCTGCAATCGTGACTGAAACCACTGTGGCTATTAGAAGGATAAGTTGAACGGGTACCCTCCTTTTTCTCCCCGTCTGTCCTCCCAAGGTTTTCCTGTCGCTAATGATTCTTAGAGCATACTGCCCTTTTTCCTCGCCGTCTCTCAATATCGGCAGAAGGGAGCGAGCATTTAGACGACTCTTCAATTTCTCGAAATTGACCTTAGGATTCTTGTCTTTTTCAACGATGAAAGTCGGTATGCCTCCATGAACGACATCGATGAATCCTTGGATAACCTTGAAATGCTTCCCAACGATAGAGCTTAGCTCCGTAAATGAGATCGAACGAGTCGCGTCAGTTGTAGAGTAAGGTGGTAGCTCAGAACTCATGAGCACAAACCCCAATTCCAACTGCGTTATCTCAGAAGGATGAACGGGTGTAACATTGCGTTTTAAAAGAGAGGGAGAATAGTTAAAAAGCTTTATGTTTAATATTTCAGGATACACGATAATTAGGCACAAGGAAAACAGAAGGGTTCAAAGATGCGCCACGAAAAGAGCAACTCGTACAGAACAAGGCCCTTCACCATGAAGGACCTAGACCAAGTTATCATAGTAAACAAGAAGTGCCTACCAGAAAACTATCCAAGCAGCTTCTTCATCGACCTCTACGAGAGATTCCCAAAGTCATTCTTGGTAGCCGAATCTGTAGGAAACGGAGTAGTTGGATACATAATGTGTCGAATAGAGAGAGGTTTGTCCAACTTCGGGTTCAGGCTAGCGCGGAAAGGACACATCGTGTCTGTCGCCGTTCTACACGAGCACAGAAACAAAGGAAACGGGGAGAACCTCGTTTCGAAGGCCCTTGAGGGTATGCGTGAGTACGGAGCTTCAGAATACGTACTTGAAGTCAGGGTAAGCAACACGTCAGCTGTGTCACTATACAAGAGACTCGGGTTCATCGACGCAAAAATCTTGAAAGGCTACTATAGTGATGGAGAAAACGCGTACCTCATGACTAAGCAAGTCGAAGAACCAGTTCAAAGAACCCATGAAGAGAACTGAAAAACAGATCAGCTAAGGGCTTTCTCATCTCTGTTGCGAGGATGCCCATGCTCTTTGGAGGACGCCTACTTCAGGTGCGCGGAGTGCGGGTTTGAAGCTAACCGTGCCCGTGTGGCCAGCCTCAACATCGCCGTCAGGGCGGTCTCAACGCACGGACTAGGGACCAGATGCTGAAATCCTGGGAGAGCGCCTCCGTCAGTAGGCGCGGTTGGCAAAGTAGAGGGTTCGAAACGGCAGCGTCGGATAACCTAGAGTTGCAAGCCCCCAAGCTCTAGCCTCGAACAACTGACTATAGCTATTTATCAGGCCATTGTCACATGATGTGAGTAGATGCACAGGAAGGGGAAACAGAAAACTGTGTGCCCTTTACCTCATGGGGAATCAAGTTTTCTAAGAGAATGTATCGTCTGTGGTTCAAAGAAATTGCTATCTGAGAGACTAGGTGTTTGTGGCGAATGCCTAAGACATGGTTCAGAGGAGGCTTTGCGGAGAACCCTCGAAGTACATAAGCAAGGTAGACGGGTATTCAACCTACCTGTCGAGCCCCCGCGCTCAGAGACAGGTCTGAAATGCGGGGTCTGCGCCAATGAATGTGTAATTGCTCCAAGCGAACGAGGTTACTGTGGGCTGGTGGAGAATGAAGGAAAGCTAAAGCGGTTAGCGGGAACACCCGAACGTGGATTACTCGAATGGTACTATGATCCTTTGCCGACCAACTGTGTCGCGGAGTGGTGTTGCCCCGCAGGTACTGGAGCCGGGTTCCCGAGATTCGCTTGCCGAAATGGACCTGAATACGGTTACCTTAACTTGGCAGTATTTTACGGCGCATGCTCATTTGACTGCCTGTTTTGCCAGAATAGTCATTTCAAGCACAACACGAAGGATATGAGACCAGTTCTGTCAGCCGAATCCTTGGCAAGCAAAGTCAACGATAAGGTATCCTGTATCTGTTATTTTGGCGGAGACCCTGCACCCCAATTCCCTCATTCAATAAAGACATCCGAAATTGCCATTGAAGAATCCAGGGGAAGAATACTCAGGGTGTGTTGGGAAACAAATGGAACCGAGAACTGGGCCCTGCTCAACCGCGCTGCCGCCCTCTCACTGGCATCTGGAGGATGCATTAAGTTCGACCTCAAGACATTTACTGAATCGGTTAACACAGCGCTATGCGGGGTTTCAAATAGGAGAACACTTGAGAATTTTAAACGTCTGGCTGATCTCATTCAGGAAAGACCTGCGCCTCCATTCCTTGTCGCAAGCACTCTACTCGTTCCAGGATACGTTGAGGTAGAAGAAGTTGAGAAGATAGCCAGTTTCATCGCCCAAATCGATCCCGAGATACCGTACTCATTACTGGCTTTCTCTCCCCACTACTTAATGGACGACCTTCCCACAACCAGTCTTGGAACAGCAAACGAATGCATGAACACAGCGAAGTCAATTGGCTTGAAACGTGTGAAGATAGGAAACATGCAGCTCCTATCGTGACATCCAACGGGGCTGTTTCAAGCCAGTTGGAAGCCCTTCTTGAATATTCCCAGTCTGAAGGATTTTTGAGAAGCTTTAAAAAAGCAAAATTTAAATAGATATCCTTATAATTCTAAAGATTACTTTCAAAAGCTCATGTTTGGGCGGAAATGCTTCTTTCAAAGCGTCGTCTAAGAGTGAAGAGGCTAGACGCTGATCATAAAATGAAACAAGTCACATTGCTGAATCTTCTGAGGTCCTTTGGAGGTTAAGGTTGAGGTGCCGTATCACTTTTTTACACTTCCTGCGGGGTCAATGTCACCTTTTATTTTCTACCACTCAACTCCCTATCACTCTGAGAACATTACCTGCATGAGAGACTCAAAAAGCGAGTAGTGACATTATAGTCATGCGAGATCCAGTTCATGTCTCAGAAAAGTTGCTGGAGGCGAAAAATGGGGTGGAGGGCGAATCAAAGTCGGAAAACGAAGGGAAAGGACGAGAAACAGAGGAATCGACCGCTCCAGCCGTTACGGAAGGCAAGACTGGTTCTGCCGAGGCTTCCGGCGAGGCTTTAAGATTCGAGTCTGTCTCATCTACCACGATACCATTAACCAAGTACGAGAAATCCAGAATTGTCGGAGCAAGGGCGCTACAGATCTCGTTAGGCGCACCAGTACTCGTGCAACTTCCAGCAGGCGTAGTAGACCCACTCGCAATAGCTGAGGTTGAACTGAAGATGAATGTCCTACCAATCACAGTGCGCAGGAAACTACCCGGAGATAGATTCCAGAACATCTCATTATCGAAACTTGCCAAAGAATGGTTGTAATGATTTTAGACGGAGACCAAGAATGGTGGCATCTTCTTCAGGGTCCCTCTCCACAGCATGGGTGTTGGGTAGTTTTGTTCAAGAATCACCACTTAACCAGACTCAGTCAAGGGCTCATTATAAGGGAAGCAGAAGAAAACGATTTTCCCCTGATCTGGGCAATCTATCAGAAAGTCTTGAGCGAGGGAACATATACCTCCGCCATTCGCGGAGAAAGTGCCTTGGATAGGTATGAACATCTATCGCAAGATGAAGTTGATAAAAGAAAGGCATTAACCCTGCTGGCCGAGGTCGACGGGAAACTCGTCGGTTACATTAGTATTGATGAGTCAATATGGGATCTTTCTCGACACGTTGGCGAATTAGGAATTGCGGTACTTCCTGAGTTTCGAGGAGTCGGGGTAGGCTCAGCTCTAATGGAGTCAGCTCTCCACCTTGCTTCTGAAAAAGGATTCAAGAAGATAGGTCTAAGTGTCTTCCACACCAACAAACGAGCAATCAATCTATACAGAAAATTCCGCTTTAAGAAAGTGGGCAGAAAGAGAAAGCAGTTCAATCTAAACGGCGAATACATCGACGAAATAACAATGGAGAAATTCGTTGACTGAATCATCGACTAGAATATTCTACCCTGACATTGTGAAATCTGC
This sequence comes from Candidatus Njordarchaeum guaymasense, assembly GCA_030587605.1. GTDB lineage: Archaea > Asgardarchaeota > Njordarchaeia > Njordarchaeales > Njordarchaeaceae > Njordarchaeum > Njordarchaeum guaymasense. The sequence goes on along the minus strand of JAUQYT010000304.1, from coordinate 7,717 downwards.
AACGGTTTCACTCAACGCGGGCGAATACAACGTAAAAATATATTAGGGCTTCCCCGTTATTAGTACAACAGAGTCGAATTTAAGGAAGACAACAAGCTCTGAACTGTTGCTTGAAGTGTCTGGCTGAGTATCTCCGTAATTTGGAGCATGCTGACGGCTAGGTCTGCGCACTACTCTCGGTATTGTTCATGCGACATGAAAGGGTCAGTTCTCTTATCTGGGGCATGGCATCGCCCGAAAAGGTGGAAGTCTCAAAATGAGGATGTTAGAGGTCGCAGAAGATGGCGAACTCAAGGAATCTCCATTCAGGCGAGAAGATGTCGACAGCAAAAAAGTCTATATTTTCGTAAACGACGATGAAAAGCAAATCATCCTATGGAACGGGAAGGAGGCAAGAACACGCAACAAATTCATCGGTGCGCGGTTAGCCTCAAGTCTACGACTCGAGCACGGTTTATCATACAAACTCGTCCAAATTGATGAAGCCGTAGACCAGGATTTCATTAAGAATATGGGCAAGCCTGGTGAAAGGCCCTCACCCCCGTCCCCGCCCGTCGCACCTGCTAGACGCGAACCTTCTCCTCCCGCGCCACAAGTGTCTCGTCCCACACCTCAGCCACAACCACCAAGTGTTACAGCCCCTGCACGTGCTCCCCCAATAGCCTACGGACAACCTCCATCTCCAAGACCTGAACTAGACCAGAGCCGGATAGTTGAACGGTTGAACTCGATTGAGATCCCGAGGGGATTTGAAAGGGAACTAATTGTTATCGGCCATGACATGTTCGCAGTTTCTATTTCTAGGACAAGAGTATTTGGAAAGGAGAAGACTGAGTACAAGGTTGGAAAAGTGACCAATCCGCTTGAAGACGGCATTTTTCTGGCAGAAGGATACACGCCTCGCGTAATAGTTGAGAATGGGCGCGTCTTGGCGGTCGAGTTTCTCAAGACATCAGCTCAGCCCAAGGGAAAAGTCGAATATGAGAAGCCTGCCGCCAAGGGCGCTGTAGCTGAGGAGCCTCTTGAGTCGATGATGGAGAAGCATCTTAGTGAAATAGCTAATGTGTTCAAGGGTGGACGAAAAAAGGGAGAAGAGCGCGAGGAATAATAACTAGCCTAAGCGAGGAAAGCTAGGGGACTCTTGCTACTGGGAAGCTACCGTTCAAGTTTCTTAATTGTTGAAAGCCGTGCTGAGACAAAGGGAACTAGTATCTCATTCAGCGTTGTGGAGCCATGTGAACCAAGGAATTGTTTCTCCCAATCGCCCTGCGATTCATCCTTCTGGGTTTCAACATTCACGCTCTTTTTCAGCAACACAATTACGTCTCCCAGCCTCAGTTTGCTCATTTCAGGATTTACTATTCTGCCGACGAATTCTTTAGCGGCTTCTTCGAACGTGATTATGTACCCATGATCTCTTATCTTATCACGCAATGCTCTCAGCAGCTTTTCTTCACAGCCTTTCATTACATAGAAATGCAGAACTCTTCCAGACTTCCCCATGGGCGCTCTTAGTAACTTACTAAATTCCTCGATCTCATTCTTTTTGAAGACAATGTTGAGTTTGGGGTCGATCGAGTCCTGCCCATGATCTGAAAAGAAGATGAATGCCGTTTTCTCCGCAACGCTATCACTAATGCTCCTAATTAGCCTCCTGATATTCTCCTCCAAGAACCTTGCGCCAAGTCTGTATTCCTCGCTCAAGGGACCATACTTGTGGCTGAGCGCGTCAAGTATTCCGGTATACACGTTCAGGATTACTTTCTTATCACGTTCTTGTTCTAAGACAGACTTGGCTATGGAGAACGCATCAATCAGATCACCGAATCCATGCGCCACCTGTCTCCTGTAAATCATGTTGGACAGCCCTGTTCCAGCTATCTCATCCTCCAGCAGCTCCACATGCTCAATGCCTTGTTGCTCAACGAGGTCGTAGGGAGAACCACAATAGCTCAATGCCCGCACATCGATTCCCACTCGCACCAAAGCATCCCTAGCTCTGAAAGACATAGTGCTCATCTTCAAGGTGTCGACCACGGCGCCGAGCTCCTTGAAATAGATCTTGTGGCCAAAGACCCCGTGGATACCGGGAGTAACCGACAAGTGTATCGAGGCTAGGGCAGTCGATGTTATGGTAGGAAAGACTGAGGAAAGCTCGAATCCACCCAGCTCGCTGTGAACTCCAGCGAGATAACTGAACTTCTGGAACTGCTCCACACCAACGGAGTCAGCGACTATCATAATCACCTTGTCTACGTCAAAACAAGAGTTATCCTCCATAGTCTTCCTTAGGCTCTTGGTATCAGACAAAAAGGAATACTGTTTTTCGGGAAGCCTAAGCCCCAAGAAGGATAACGCCGTTGGAAGCGCCATATGAATACAACGCTTGTAGTTAGGCCTAAAGAGCCCTGGAGTCAGATCGGATTCCCTCACCAAGGACTTATGGTACGCCGCTGTGCCCTCAGTCATTTCCAACCAACACCTTTGAGAAGAACTGAACAGGCGATGCTTATCCAATAGTCAAAGATTAACAGACTTTCTCATAGCCAAAATACTTAATGAAGTCTGATCCTTTATTAATTCAACCCAACAGTCGACGGTGTTGAAAACGTGCATAATAGTTGGAGCAGTCAGCAAGATCGATAGTGATGCGTCTGACGCGGTTATCAAGATGCTCCGGGCGTTGGAGTCTGAGTTTCCCACAAAGATGTTTACACTTCACTCACAACAAGAGTTACTTGAGTCGAGTTCCGTCACGGAGCTTGAGAAATCTTTGCGCGCCCCCTCATCTATTGCTCTCGCTACAGCATGCCTATTAACGAGCCAGGAGCGCTGCGTTGCCGTTGGAGACCCAGGACTTAACTCCGTAGCGATGACCGGGAAGATCTTCAACTTGCCAGAAGCCCCTACTTCGATGATCAAGCGATTCGAGGAATGTGTTAACGAAACTAATGACATTGAATTACACGCTAAGAGATTTCTGGAATCACTGGATGGGCAGTATGCCTTCGTACTAAGGCGGGGCGATACATTTCTTCTGGCGAGAGACCCCATTGGAGCAAAGCCCCTATATGTCGCTGAAAACGAACAACTGATTGCTTTCTCAACCCGGCGCAGACCATTGTGGGTACTAGGGCTAACAAATCTCACGAGCTTACCCCAACCAACCCTCATATCTAACAGAAAGCTAAGAAGAATCAGCCCCGGCATAAGGATGGAGGCGCTGAACCCAGAAGAGAATTCAGCAATTGAATCACTTACTCTCCTGCTCAGAGATGTGATCAAGAAAATCGGTAAACGAGCAGGCGGAAAGGTCGTTGTGCTCTTCTCTGGGGGACTGGATAGTTCCATTGTTGCAAAGCTCTCAAAGGACCTAGGCATCCATTGCACCCTGTATTGCGCTGGGACAGCTTCCTCCCGGGACATGACTGGTGCACGAAGGATGTCATCAGCCCTAGACCTTCCACTGGTGGAAAAAGAGGTAACATACGATGATGTTGCAAGTAGCCTAGTTCCAGTAGTTAGACTCATTGAAAGTATCGAAATGGTAGCGGTTAGTACTTCTTTGCCAATCTACTTTGCAATAAAAGAATCTGTAACCAGAGGGGAGAAGACCATACTCTACGGTCAAGGTGCAGATGAACTCTTCGGTGGATATGAGAGATACGAAGACATACTCTCTTCCAGCGGACATACTGCCTTATGCAATGAGATGCTCAATGACATATTGGGACTCGGAACCAGCGCTCCAATGTACGACCAGATCGGGACAATGAATCTAACAGAATTGTTCGCCCCGTTCCTTGACCCCGCGATAGTCATGTTCTCACTGGGGATTCCACTCCGACTGAAGCTCTTCAGGGAAAACTCGAGAATCTCACGCAAGTACATTCTGCGCAAGGTCGCCCAAAGAATCGGAGTTCCAATCAGACTACTTCCGGAACAAAAGGTTGCCATGCAATTCGGATCTGGTGTCGCGAGAATCCTAGACAAGATAGCAAGAGATGCAGGCTACACGAAAAGCGTAGCGAAGCGCAGCGGATTCCCCCTCCCCATCAAGGCCTATCTCAAAGAAGTTGGGAAACTAGCAGAGGTTCCATCTTGAGAACGCTCGGAAGCAATAAGGAAAAATGGAGCGAGTACACAGCAAGGTTCTTTGTGAACCTGCCAACAGAATGCAGATTCATTTCTTAGATTCTGGCTTTTCAACCTTTATTGTACATCCATCTTTTTCCTTGGCGTGTTCGAGCTGGAACCCCATTGCCCTACAAGTACCCTGCCAAGTTGATTCACATAACATGCAAGGAAGATCTTGTGAGAGACGACCACTTAACTTAACTATCTCAGCTAGGCCCTGCTTTAATCCACACTTCTTGACTCGTCCGACAAATCTGTTCTCATAGAACTCTAAAACTTGATATTCAACTCCGAGAATCCTGTCTTCCTCCACCCTTCTTCTTATGAAATCTTCAAAACTCTCATTTCTCCGTTTTGTCTGCGTCATTTCAGCCACATTGCCAAAGTATTCCCATAACCTAGCTGCAGATTTCTCCCCATAATTTTTGTAGATATATGTGATGGCAAGCTCCAACTGCTGCATCAATGTCGAGAAGGTTCTCTCCAGCAACTCCTCAGGCTTAACAGGTTTCAGGTCAAGTTTCTTTACAATCCTCGGCTTCTCCGGAGGCTCCAGTTTCTGCTGTGGTACGTTCTTCGGAGTCACTTCTGTCGCTACCGATTGTGTAGGCTCTGAAGGTGCCATAAGTGACGGGCCCAGAGCTTCCTTTACTCGCTCGCCAATTATCTGGGATAGGAGAGGCGAACCTCGATCCTCCGCCACCTCATTTGATTGAACTGGTTCAACGGGTTGGACGCGTTGGACTGGTTGAGCTGGTTGAACCGGAGTCCCCGGCACTGATCGAGCTGGACCTACTTCAGGAGGCGGAACATAGCCAGTCCTAGCTTCCCTTATGAGCGGCGACACCGCTCTGACAATGTGGTACGGAGAATATGATGGAAGTGAGATAGCACTTTGGGCAACGGTGACTATGATACTAGGGTCCAATTCACCAATGACTTCTGTCGTGAGGATCTCTCGACCCCTATATACCCTGACAGCCCACTTGTCATGGACCTTCCCTATCCTAAGACTATAGGAGCTCCCAGGTATCGGCGCCAAAGAACTTGCTGGAACAAAGTCATCAGCCAAATTTCACACCCCAATCCGCTTGACTCCTGCAACAAGATAAGTTACACTTTTCAGACACTTATCCTTTTTCATCAACAAGACAAGAAAACGCTTCTCGATTGCGAACTTCATTCGCGTAAGCTTTAAGAACAACCGGATGGGACTCTCTGTACTGATGAACTGACTAATCCTCCTTGGAGGAGAACCGAGGAATTGGTGAAATGCCAGTTTTGCGGCAAGGAAATCCATCTCTCGTTCAAATGCCAATTCTGTGAGGGAGGCTTCTGCGTAGAACACAGGCTTCCAGAAAACCACCAGTGCAAGAACATCTGGAAAGCCAAAGTATCCCCTAAGGAAAAAGAACCTTCCGTCCCCCCTGTAACCTCCCCCGTAGGTGAGGAAGACGAGTCTCCCCCATTATAATCTTTTGAACAACGGATTTTCGCTTCCCTCGATGGTGAGTTATCCCGAATCTTCCTACCCGACCCAAAGGTAGTTTACAATGATTCCCGACAAGTTGTCTATTACGATCTCGGAATCAAAGGGAGCGCTGATAGACTTCCTGAAGCGCTTGGTGGAAGTACCGACAGTGGTCCCACCAGGAGACAACTATAGAGACGCCATAAGCCTCGTCCAAGACAAGTTAAAAGATATTGGATTCAAATGCAAAGTAGTTGAAACCCCATTACACCTCTTGCAGAGATATGCTACCCACCCCAACTCGTTAAGAGGCCCGAGGCCAAACTTAATTGCAGCTAAGGAATGGAGCTCTGGCGGACCGAATATTCTTCTAAATGGTCACATAGATGTGGTTCCACCTGGAGATGGTTGGAAGTTTCCTCCCTTCTCAGCAACCATCAAAGATAACTTGATGTTCGGTCGCGGAACCGCCGACATGAAGGGATCCATAGCGTCAATGGTATTCGCCTTACATGCGCTGTCACAACTCGAATCAGATCTCCGAGGCACGGTGACCCTCACTGTCACTGTTGATGAGGAAATAGGAGGAGCAACAGGCCTTTACTACCTGGTCAAGAATAACCTAGTTGGAGGAGACTGCTGCCTAGTTGCTGACAGCACAATAGAGAGCATAAAGTATGCATCAAATGGATGCCTGCGCTTCAGGATAGTCACGTACGGTAGGTCTGCGCACTCATCACGCCCATGGATGGGCGTAAATGCAATAGAGAAGATGTCAAAAGTGATCAATGTCCTCAACAGCTTTTCTCAGCAGCTATCGAGTGTCAAGTCCAGAATTCCTGCTCACCCATCTTTCGAAGTAGACCACCTCCGACCTTCCTTGTCAGTATGCGTAATCTCGGGCGGAATAAAGGTGAATATGATTCCAGATCGATGTGAAATTCTCGTTGATAGAAGATTGATTCCCGAAGAAGATGTGAGAGAAGAAGCCAAGAGAATAATAGCGACGATAATCGGTCTCAAGAAGACTGACCCAGATCTCTTGGTGACGGCCGAGTACAACTATTTCCATGAATCATTTGAATCTGACCAGAACGACCGCGCTATCCAACTACTATCAAGGTCTTACAGAGAAGTTACAGGCGTAAGTCCATTTATGGGAGGTACGCTGGGTTGCTCAGACGCATGCTACACTGCGAAGATCGGGATCCCAACAATGCTACTAGGCGCTGCCCGCGCCCAGTCTGGTATGCACGCAAGAAATGAGTCCGTGGATCTAAACGATGTTACTCTTTTCTCGAGGATCCTAGCAGTTTTTCTAAAGAGCGTGTTGTCGAGTAATGAGTAACCCTTCACGCGTGATCCTAGTTTTACCATTAGATTAAATACTCGCTGATGACAATAACAACTATGAATCGCTGCGCCGCCCATTTTGTAAGGATCAAGAGCGGAGTGGAACAAGGGAATGCCACCAGCTGGGGAAAGCGAGGAGAAAGGGAGGATACTTAGTGGTCTAGTAAGTGGAAGGCTCAAGGAGATCGAAGAGCGACTACGTAGCCAAGAACTCACGCAAATATACGGGAAAGGTCCGCTGGGATTTGCTCTTAATGAGATACTCTTAATCAAGGATTGGGGTAAGATATCTGGTCTGAAACACGAATTCTATACTTATCTTGGCAACCTCGTCCTGGAGACAAAGAGGGACCTCGTGATAATAGCAGTGAGCTCAGCTAACTTGATTGGAAAAGGTGGAACTGAGCTTCCCTACATATTGTTAACTGGCCCAGGGATATACCTGATAGAGTTCTCAACTCAGAGAGGCATGTACATCACAGATTCACGTGAGATCACCGGTTTACTAGTCTCGTCGTCGGATTGGGATAAAATGCGCAGCGCGAAAAAGGACTACGACGGAACGTCAGCCTTGACTTTAAATGAGCTGTTCGCTGAGATACCACTCTCAATAATTGAGCGCCCATCGTCACTGCAGACTTATGAACGTGGGCTCATAGCCAAAACCGTTCTCACACCTTTCAAGGATGCGTTCATGTCGCTCAAAAACACTTGTACGAGAGGCTCGTCTTATCCAGAGGAACACGGTCCCAAAAT
>JAUQYT010000297.1 GCA_030587605.1 Candidatus Njordarchaeum guaymasense | reverse complement strand
TATGCCTACGGGGACGGCTATGAGTATCTCGCCTATGGGAGACGCTGACAACAGGAACACAACAACAAGAGATCCCAAGTCTAGTGCCAAGGACAGTCGCCTGCAGACCGTTTTTGAAATAAAGGTGCACAAACCGCAGATTGATGATGTTCGACCACTGGACTGCGTATTGCCATTAATTGATAAAAGAGTTTTCTAACTATCTCATACGCCTTGAACCGTAACACCCTTCTTATTCTACTTTCGGAGCCTGACGACTAAACGCACAACTTAAATACAGATTGATGCCCAGTTGATGCTAAGGAGAAGGGAAGGACCCCCGGAAAGCAGTGCGATCCATCCCGACACGATGTTTGCTTTTATTCTTCCCTGTCTTCGTTCGGCATAGCATTCAAGTCATGGGAATGAGTTTAGAGTGCCGGTTCTGAGAAGAGACCTGAAGCAGCAACTGGTGAAGGGGGTCATTAGTGATCATGAGTGAATTGCAGAGAAAGTCACTGGTTATCGAACATCGGATAACCTGTCCTAACTGCAAGGATGAGTTTACTACCCGTGTATCGCTAGAAGAGCTACTGCTACGCACATTGCATCTGGTACTGGAGCATGAGCCGCCGCGGATAGCATTCACATGTCCACACTGTGAATACGTTATGACGAAGCAGGTCATACTAGAAGCTACAATAGTGTGACGAGAGAATTTCCTCACCTGGAAAAGTGATAGGAAATTGAGGCTATTAACAAGGCCTCGCGAGAGTGCAACCTGTTAGTACTCTATGTAATTTATCTCCAGGATTCCACATAGTTCCTTAAGTTCTTTTGCGTGGTCTCCTATCGCAACTTGGACGTGCTGACTTGGATACACTCTTAGAATTTCAACGGGGTCCTTTTCGACTTCGATTATGAGAGTTGGCCATTTGAAAGCTCCTTCAAGAGATCTGTTTCTGGCTATTTTCCCTTTTATGATGAACATTACGTATTGTCCATCTCGCCTCGCCAGTCGCGCCCAAGTGACTGGTTCGCCTACTTTTGTGGCTGTGTAGAATACCGCTGCTCCGCCTGCCTTACCATGCACATGGGGCACTAGCTGAACTTCCTTGAGGTTTTCCTCTGGGTTCATTGACATTGCTGCGAACCATGTCGCCATACCACCACAACTCATCGTCGCTATCGTCTTGGTGGTGCGGTCGTAGAGCATCAAGTCTCCGAAGAACACGGGCTTGTCACTGGAAAGCATCTTCAGTATCTGCATCGTCAGCGCAGAGTTGCCATCAACTTCACATGAGCATGCAACCGTCTCTTTAGGGCCCTCCGCATCATACGGGTCATTAATGAGAGTTGGTGTCAGACACTGGTTGACGTACTCGTCGCTCAGTTCAGGCTGGCACTTGAGGCCAATGAAGTTGAACCCGTGTTCCTTAACGAGTTTTTTGGTGGCAATGTAGCATCTAACCTGTTTCTCAATCTTCTCCTTCGTAACCCGTTGCCCATCCTCCGTGATCTTCTTGGCGTTCTTCTTGAACCAGTCCATGTATTGTGTAACAGCGTCGCGTGGGATTTTCTCGGCTCCCCTTACGATCTCTACTTGATCAATGTGCTCCACTTCGACGCCGAAGAGTTTGAGCCATTGGTTTGCGTCGATAGCTGCTGTTAGCATCCCCATCGCTGGTCCGCCAAACGCCCCGAATCTCATTCCCCTTAGCTTGACTACAACTGACGCTGCTCTAGCAAATGAGACTATCTCGTTAAGAATGGTGGGATTCGTGGGAGGTTCGTAGATCCATACAACTTTGTGTTTTACGCCTATCTCGTCAAGGGCTCCCTTCACAGCTGTTGGACCGCTCAAGCCAGACCAACCAAGAACCATCACAGGAATGCTGTGGAGCTCAGCTGTCTTGGCTGCTATAGCACCGATAACGGGGAACGTCCACCCTGGTACCAAGATCATTAAGCATTCTGCCCCCTTCCTTGCAACTAGTTCATCAACAGCGTTCCTTGCTTTCTCACTTGAATCAACGAAGCCGCCATCAACAATGTCAACTCCACCTTTCTCCACGAGTGTTTTCTTCAGAAAGTTGTGTTGAAATTCATTTGCCTGCTTCAAGTTGATGCCAGACTTCAGCATGTACTCGTAAAACTCGGTTCTAGGGTCGAGAAGCGATACGAGTCCAGCCTTGGGCTTTGATGAAAGCGAGCCCGAGTTGCCTCCAACTTCTTGATCATTCTTGTTTGTTGCCATGAAAAGATCAACCCTCGAGCATTGTCTTCTTCTTATTATCCACGATGGCGTATATCTGGCTTCCCTATATCTTTACCTTTTCATTGCTTGATCATATAGGTTTATTAGATAATGCTTGGCAATCCCTAAACATTATTGAAACGCGAGGTGAGGGTGAATATTGGTTGAAGCTGTTGGAGTGGGCTTAACTTGTATTGACGAAGTCATGAATGTTGATCACCTGCCAGCCTCGGATGAGACTGTTGTGAGTCTAACATTTGATCAACTTCATGGTGGCGTGGCTGCTGGCTTCTCCGTAGGCCTAGCTAGGCTCGGAGTGAAATCAGCTTTCATAGGCAAGATCGGTGACGACGAGTTTGGCAAAGCAATCAAAGCAGAGTTCGAGAAAGAAGGTGTCGACGTCACAGGTCTACTGGTTCAGAAGAAGTCAGGATCACCATTGTCTTTCGTCATCGTGGACAAGCGCGGTGAGCGCGCGATATCCCATTTCCCTGGGCCAGCTCCATTCCTAAATCCCAAAGAGGTTGAAAGCTTCTCTAACCTCATAACGGGTTCAAAGGTAATCGCAGTTGATGGCGTCAGCCTCTTCGGTGGCGCAAAGGCAGCCGAGATGGCTAAACAGAAAAAGATCCCAGTTCTTTTTGACTTGGGTTCTCCGCCTGAAGCCTTGACCTCCGCTGGGTTGAGGATGGAACACATTATGCGGCTGATTTCGCTTACAGATATATTCCTCCCGTGCAAGCTTGCGGCACGCAGCCTTTCAAAAGGGGAGAAAGACTTCACTGCCCAAGCGAAGAAGATCCTTGAGCTCGGACCGGGAACAGTAATACTAACACTCGGCTCCAAGGGTTGCCTCGTAGCCACGAAGAACGGGGAAATAATAAGAAAGCCAACCTATAAGGTGAAAGTCGTTGACACAACTGGCGCTGGAGACGCGTTTCTAGCGGGAGTCGGATACGGAATAGTCAAGAGATGGGACATTGGAAAAACAGCCGACTTTGCAAATGCGGTAGCAGCGCTAAAATGCAGGAAGACCGGAGCGAGAACGGGTCTCCCGAAAGCCATCGAAGTTGAGGAATTGCTTAAGACGGGAGAAAAGCTTCCGATAACATGAGAACCAAGTGGGAGACCCCATCACTTGTGGGGTAAGAACGGCATAAGCGTCAACGTGGTGAAGTGGAATAATGCTCAAGTGCGCTTACTGCAAGACGGTAGTCTGTGTAGCCGGAAGCAAGAAGGGCCCTGAAGGATGCCCTATGCTCGAAAATAGTGAAGCAATTAACAAGGCAGTCCAAATATACGGCAATCCTGACGAGAAAGAGTTAGCTAAGAATGCAGGGATAACCGAGGCAACTGGATACGCTGAGTGGCCAAGGTTGCGTGAGATAGCTGAGTTCGCCAGACTCATGGGTTACAGGAAACTTGGTCTAGCGTTTTGCGTAGGTCTAAGGGACGAGGCCCTGCAAGTCACCCAGTTCTTCGAGAAAGTGGGCTTTGAAGTACATTCGGTGAATTGCAAAGTTGGGGCAGTTCCGAAGAGCGATGTAGGTGTCCCAAAGGAATTCCAAGGAGTTTCGAAGACAGGCTACTCGATTGGATATTGCACATGCAACCCTGTCGGTCAAGCGCTCGTGTTAGCTGACGCTGACACAGATCTCAACATCCTCTTAGGTCTTTGCGTTGGGCACGACACACATTTCATGAAGTACTCCAAAGCACCTGTGACAGTGCTAGCAGCAAAGGATAGAGCACTGGGGCACAATCCGCTCGCAGTCCTGTACTCCTACTATGGCAAGAGCTACCTTCAGAAATCAATAGACGAAATGAAGAAGTAAACAGCAGAAACCGTTCTGGTTTATGGAGTTTGTCTTTCGCCTTCGAGCTTCTTAAGGCCCTCAATCAGTCGCAGCAGTAGCTTTGCCTTCTCGTCTTCGATATTCAACCTGAACATTCTGATCTGTTTTCCTATCCTCGTTTCCTTAACTATCCCTGACTCGACGAGCGGCTCGATGACTCGGGAGGTCGTCGAGTTGGCCACACTTGCACCTGCAGCCACCTCAGACATCATCTTAGCTTCCTTGTGGTTCTCTACGAGAAACTGTAGGACTTTAACTTGCGCCGAGTCCCCAAAAATCTCGAGAAGCGCACCCAAGCTGGTCACCCCAGATACAATATGCTTTTAATGATAAAAGGATCTTC
>JAUQYT010000352.1 GCA_030587605.1 Candidatus Njordarchaeum guaymasense | reverse complement strand
GTGGGAAAATAATTAGCATATCCTCGACTGCTGGATTAGCTTTGCCATTAGCGCTGGAGAATACTCCTTATGCCGTCTCCAAAACTGGGGTAATCGGGTTGACCCGCTCCCTTGCAGTGAACCTAGGTCCATACGTAAACGTCAATGCAATCTGTCCAGGTTTCATAGAAGCAGGAGCTTCTCTCCGTCTAAACACCCCTGAATTCAATGCCATGCAAATCAAGGAGTCCCTTTTAAAGAGATCAGGCAAGCCTGAAGAGATCGCGAGTGCGGCCCTATTCTTGGCTTCAAATGAGTCGGATTTCATCACGGGAGAGATAATAACAGTGTCCGGCGGCAGAGGAATGAGGTAGAATCAAATTCAAAACGCCGTTGTCTAAGTTTCTGTTGACACGACAGCAGAAAATGTTCCGATATTGTTTTTTGACTTGCTGACTTCTTCAGCCAAGAGTTGTGCTGCGGTAGGCAGAATAAAGAAAATTATAAAAGTCCAAATCTGCTCAACCCAATAGCAAACCGAAACAGAGGTAGGTACAATTGGAAGAATGGAAGTTTAGATCAGATAACTCAAACAGGCTATTCTCAGAAGCATTGAAGTATATGCCCGAAGGGCGTAACAGTGGGCTCAGAGGCACCTACCCGCTGATTATGAAGAAAGGAGTTGGATCTAGAATATTTGATGTAGACGGCAATTCTTTTATAGACTACGTCTTAGCCGCAGGGCCTTTGATATTAGGACATTGTCATCCGAGAATAGTGGAGGCTATAAAGATACAGTCAGAGTTGGGGATTCAACTTTGGGCTGAATCAGAGCTCTCGATTGAAGTGGCAAAAAAGGTAACAGAAATAGTTCCGGGAATCGAAAAATTGAGATTCGTGAATACAGGGACTGAGGCTACGATGCATGCCATCCGATTGGCAAGAGCATATACTGGTCGCGATAAAATCCTAAGGTTTGAGGGTCAATACCACGGTACTCACGATTATGCCCTAGTTAGCGCCTACCCTGGAAAACTAGCAGGACTAGAGAGGTCTCCTAACGTAATACCTAACTCATCTGGAATAACATCTGGAACTATCAATGATGTCATCGTAGCTTCTTGGAACCGGATAGATCTTCTTGAAAAAGCTATCAAGGACCATAAGAATGAACTTGCGGCTGTTATAACGTCGCCTGTGGTCGCCAGTATGGGAGTTGTTCTGCCTAGAGAGGGATATCTGAACGCTATAAGGGAGCTTACAGAACAGAATGATATTGTATTAATATTTGACGAGATAGTCACAGGATTTAGACTGGCTCTTGGTGGAGGAGCAGAGCTCTATGGGGTAACACCTGACCTGAGCGCTGTAGGAAAAGCGTTGGGAGGAGGAGCTCCTATCGCAGCGGTAGGAGGAAGAGCTGACATTATGGACCTTGCGGCTCCTGGGGGAGTAGTTGTAGCAGGTACTTTCAATGGAAACTCTCTATCACTGGCTTCTGCAAAGGCTACGATACAGCAACTTGAGACGGGAGCACTGGACAGGATAAGGGAGATGGGGGAGAAACTGGTCAAGGGCCTGAGGGACCACATAGAAGATATGAAAATAAAGGCGATCGTTCAAGGATTCGGGTCAGTCTTTCAAGTAATGTTCACGGATCTCATGAAAGTTGAGAACTACAGAGATTTTTTGAAAGTTCAGGAGATCCCATACCAGACTTTTGCCAAGGAAATGGTGAATCAAGGCCAGTGGATTAACAATTATGGAGTCCATTGGTTCGTATCCTCAGCACATAGCAAGGAAGATATTGAAAACACAATAGAAGCAGCGGGAAAATCCTTCAAATTGGTAAAAGGAATAGACTAGAAGCTATACCTAATTGAACCTTGAGGAAAAGTCCTAAATCAAAGATATTTCTTTGTGAGTTTTAAGGTGCAAATAAATAGACTCAAATAGTTCATCATACTGGTGATGAATTAGCAAAGATGTTTTTTCTGATTATATCAACCTTTGACTGCCCCAAACGTTAGTCCTTGAATGAGATATCTTTGGAGAATCATTACTAGAATTATTGTTGGAATTAAGCCAAGCATTATTGTGGCAGCGAGGGAACCCCAATCTACAGTAAAGTGAACAAAATATTGGGTCATCAATACAGTCATTGTCAGAGTATCAGGACCACTTAGGATCGAAGCAAAGAGAAATTCGTTCCAAGAGAACAGGAAACATAAAATGGCTACGGCGGTGATACCAGGCTTGGCCAGAGGAAGAATAATTCTCCAAATTATGCCTAACGTTGAGCAACCGTCGAGCCAAGCGGACTCATCGATCTCCTTTGGAATCTCATCTATGAAACCCTTCATCAGCCAAGTAGCCAAAGGCAAGTTGAAGACTAAATGAGCTAGAACTATTCCTAGATGCGTATTAGAAAGCCCAGCCCATCGCGATAAGGCGAAAAATGGTACTATCACGGCGATGGGTGGTGCCATCCGTTGCGCCAATATATAAAACTGCAAGTCTTCTCTTCTCTTCATCTTAAATCTGGAAAAACTATAAGCCGCGGGGATACCGCTAGCTAATGCTGCTAATGTCGATGCTGAAGCTATTACTAGAGTATTCCTGATAGCTAGTGACGCGCCGTACACGGTGGTAACGGTAACCTTCTCAGTAGCGCGCCCAAAAGCTGTATACCAAACAGTCGCGCTACCAAACCATGAATTCAAATAGTTGGCTATTGTAGGTTCAAATGGGAATCGTGGAGGCATCAGTAGATTTTCTGCCGGTGTTTTGATCGACATTAAGAACAACCATGATACTGGGAAAAGTATATAGACAAGAAACACTACGATCAACGCATATGATGCGACCGTTTTCAAATAATGTTTCTTCATCTCATGCTCCTCTTTTCAGTGCGTACTTTATGTAGAGATTACTGATCACTATGATAATTAATAGAAGGACATACGACAAGGCCGAAGCTTTTCCAATCTCAAGGAATCTCATACCGACTTTATAGATCCAATAGCTAGCGACTTGGGTGGAGATATCGGGACCACCGCCAGTCAGAATATATACTATGTCGAATACTTTGAACGCATCCATAGTTCTGATGAGTAGAATGACTGTTATTTGGTATTTTAAGTTAGGTAGTGTAATGTATCGAAAGATTTGTAGAGATGATGCGCAATCAATCTTCGCCGCTTCAACGATTTCTGTCGAGAGGGATCTTAAGCCTGCTAGTAACACAAGTGCGACGAAGGGTATCCATTGCCAAGCATCAACTGCAATAAGCAGGCCTAAAGCCTGATAGGGATCGGTCAGCGGCAAGAACAAGTAGTTAAAATATGTTTTCAAGATGTATGAGATTATTCCTATCTCTTGTTGCAATTCAATCTTAAACATCAATGCGACTCCAATCGGAGCTATCGCCATAGGAATCATGACTACAGATCTTACTATGCCGATGCCTTTTAGATCTTGATTCAAAAGGAGAGCTAGTATCAAACCCAAGAAGAATTCGACAGATACAGCGCCTCCCACAAACTCCAATGTGGTCAGAATCGATGACTGAAAGGTTGGATCTGTCAAGGCCTCGACGTAGTTAGCAAAACCGACGAACTTGAAACCGCTTGCTGTTCTTAGATCGTATTCGTGGAAACTCGCAAAAAGTGAAAAAATGAATGGAAAAATACCTATTGCGAATAAGATCAAAAACGCAGCCAAAACGAGGAATAACGGCGTATATTTAGAAAAACTAGCGCTGGGCTCATTCTTCTTCGTTTTTCGTCACCAGTATTCTTCTGGCGCTTCCTTCTAAGCACCAGCTTTTCAACAAAAAAAGATGGAAGTTAGCTTTGTTCTATTTAGCCAGTTCAGGTACTACTTTTATCATTTCTTCGTAGGCTTTGTCCATCGCTTGTTTGGCCGTCAGCTTTCCTAGAAGGCATTGCTGGATCTTTGGATCGAGGATGTCACAGAGTTTTGGTGCATAAGGAGTTCGAAGTTGGGTAGCCCCTGCCCCTAACTCAGGCAGAGCTGGAGATTCTCCTCCTGGATAACCCATTGTTCCGTATGTTCTGTTTTCGGGCTCGTGTCCTAGGAACTTTGCATACTTAGGGTGCTTCGAAAGAACATCCACTACGGATATTCTGCCGCTATCGATATTCTCCCATTCTAACTCATTTCCGGCATCGGTTACCCATTTAATGAGGTTCCACGCTGCCTCCTTGTTGGTAGTGTTTTTGGGAATTGCTCCATACCAACCCGTGCCGCAAGTGCCTCTCCTTATGCCTTTCTTGCGGTAGGGGCTATTTGTGTCTGGGTTCTGAAAGATTATGTTATTTGCTACTCTTTCATAGATTGGGCAAGCTGGGTCGGTGACGTAGAGATAGTGTTCTGCGTTGATGGCTTGCGTGAAAACAGCCTTACCTGAATCAAAGAATGCAGAAGCAGCGGAAAAATCAAACGTTTCCATACCTGGCGGTCCATAGTCAAATAGTTTCTTCCACCATTCTAGTGCGGTTACAGCGATCTCATCGTTCACAGCTAGTTTTCCAGTGTTGGGGTCGATCCAGTTTCCTCCAAATGCATTCCAGAAGTACATAAAGGCCCAGACGACGTTTGTTAGGGCGGCTTGCATGGAATAGCCATATAGGTCATCCTTCCCGGTAATCTCGTTGTGTATTGGTTTATGGTTTGGTTTCAAGCCCAATTCTTCGAGGATTTCAATAGCCTTATCAGCGGTTTCAGGATACTGCCTCCCTAACTTCTCTAGAATATCTGTTCGATACCATCCATACGCGTCATATGCGCCTAAGCATAGCCCGTATCTTATGCCATCCTGAGTAGGAATGAATTTGCCAACGCTAGAGAAATCGTCCCACTGCACTACATCATTGTCTCTTTCTATCCATTCATCTAGTGGAGTCAAGAAGGCAGCGAAATCATTGAGCCAAACACTGTCAAGACCCCAAACATTGTAGAAGCTAGTGGGGGAAGTTACGTCCATCATTACCTTCTCGTGCATGGCTGGATATGCAACAGATTCAAGTGTAACGTCAATACCAGTAGCTTCCATGTATTTTGGCATATTAGCTGATACAGCAACAAAGAATGCTTCTGGAGAACATCCAAACAGAAGCTTTTGACCGGCAAACTCTCTTGTAGGCTTCCATCTTTTCACCGGGCCTGTTGGAGTCGCAGTGGGAGTAGGGGTAGGTGTAGGCGTTGGGGTAGGGGTAGGTGTTGGAGTTGGGGTCGGTGTTGGCGTAGGCGAGGGGCCAGGCATAGTAGCGTAGTAGGCGACTCCTCCGATGACAGCTACAACTACGACAGCGCCGACGTACTTGACATAGCTTCTCCTAGAAACTTTCTCTTCAGTCATAATGTTGCCACCTTTATTTTTCCTGACTCTGTTGTCGCAGTAGGTTCGTATTAAGACTATCTCTTAAGAGGCTGGTCCCATCAATGGTGGGATGTTGGCTAATACTGTTTGAGCTTCTTTCGGCTTGACTAAGAGGAATCGCAGGTTTAGCCTATGAAGTTTCCTTCGAGAAAGCCTAAACCACAGCCCGATCTATGAGGCGATGAATCGCACCCCAAAAGTAGCGACGCGTTTTGCGAAAACGTGACCTTTTATATTCACGTTACATGACAAGTAACTATGATTTCACCATTTTTCTTTCCGCTTCTTTGACTAGGCTCTTCAACCTTTCTTCCTTCTCCTTCTCTAGAGGTTCCGGTTGATGAGTTCGAAGTATTTTCATGGCTTCTTTTCTAGCTTTCAACCGAAGATCAAGCTTCTCCTTCTTCCATTCATGAAACCCAAGTCTATTGGAGATATTTGGGGTCCACCTTTCTTTCGCATACTGTTCTCGAGTATGTTTCTGAGCGAGGAAATGCCCTCCCGGGCCGACAGCTTCTATCACGTCCACTGCCAAAGAGGTCTCGGAGACGTTAATTCCTTGCAATACTCTTTTTACTGCACCGAGAATCTCATTATCCATAACAAGCTTCTCATAGCTAGCTATTGTATAAGCACCCAAAAGACCAGGAGCAATAACCAAATCGACCTCTGCAATCATAGGCAAGAGAGTGGTCCATGCAGTTTCATAACCTGCCTGAGCATCAAGACTGAAGGCCCCAGTATCAGATGCAGCAGCATACGAAGGCAAGTTGTAAAAACGACCCATTTGAGCAGTTGCAGCCCCCATCAATGCCGTCTCCACAGACCCGTATGAGATATTCACAGTCTTCATATCCATGATTGCAGGGGCTCCGCCTACCACTACTGGGTTTCCTGGATTTAGTAGTTGAACTATGAGGGTTAACGCGAGATACTCCGCGCACATTACTACAAGGGTTCCTGCTAAGGAAATAGGTGATGTGGCGCCAGAGTTAGGACAAGGGGCGACAAAAAGCGGAAGTTGATGCTCTATGAATTTGCGGGCTATCTCAAGCTCTTTAACGGCTAGACGCAAGGGGCTAGTGGGTGATACAAAACCAATAAGGATAGGGTTCTTTTCAAGCTCAGTCATTCCTCCAGCAATAATGGCCGCAATTTCAATGACGTATGAGCTTTGTTCATCGTCGCAAGGGGCCACAAAATACGGTTTACTAGTGTTACACATCATTGCCTCTGCTGCGTAAACATCTATCATTGTTGGTTCAACATCTTGAGGAAGAACTGAGGGTGAACAAATATCTGTATGCTCAAGCGCGTCACTCAGTCTCGTCGTCTGTTCTACATCTTTCCTAGTCGCTGGTCGAGGTTCGCTAGTTTCTAAGTCCAGTATCCACGTAGCATTAGCACTAGGAATAACAAGGGTTTTCTCCTCCCCAATTCTAAACTTCTTCCCATTCCGTGAATAGAGGACAAAACTGCTCGGCGCTCTCTTGGCGCCCTCTCTAATTAGATATTCAGGAATTCTGGCCTTTTTCCCCTTTTCGTCTACATAAGCTCCCGCATCCTCAAGCAAGCTTAACATCGCATCATTTTCCACAAGAACTCCGACTCTCTCTAACACTTCCATTGTAGCTAAGTGAATTTGGTAAACATCATCACTGCTCATAGGACTGTACAAGATATCTCACCTTCTCTCAGCCACTTGTACCTAACAACTGTTTTGCCACTCTTACGGCTTCCATGGCGTTTCCAGCGTACCCGTCTCCACCTATCTCTTGTACCCACTCTGGTGTGCAAGGAGCTCCACCAAAGATGGTCTTGACTTTGTTCCGCATACCGGTCGCTTTTAAAGCATCAACGATCTTCTTTTGGCCCGGGAGTGTGATGGTCAATAGAGCGCTAGCTCCTACTAAGTCGGCGTGAACCTCTTTGGATTTCTTGACAAATTCCACAGCTGGAACATCCTCACCCAAATCAATGACTTCAAAGCCAGCAGCGAAAAGCATGGCCCCTACAATATTCTTGCCGATACTGTGTATATCGCCTTGAACCGTGCCTAAAACAACTTTCCCCAGACTCTTCATCTTCTCAGCCTTTTTCTTGACTTCTGGTTCAAGCAATTCTCTAACAGCCTTTCGAGCAGGCTCAGCAGCACCGATCAAGTCTGTTAAGAAAAGCTCTCCTCGATCAAACTTTTCGCCGATAATTCTTAATCCTTTAGCTATACCGTTCTCGATGATCTCTGAAGGATCGATTTTCATCTCCAGAGCTTTCTTAACAGCGCTTAACACCCTTTCGTCCTCATAGCTTTGAACAGCCTCACTGACTTCATCGAGAGCTCTTTCTTCTTTCAACAATATTGTTTCACCGTGTATCACTAGCTGATAGAAGCACAACAATAAAAGTCCTTTCGCAATTTTGAGGCGAGAGCATATACGAGTCATAATGGATGGGAAGATGGGTAAGGCTCCATCATCTTAATGCGGGTATGACTTTTTCTGCGAATAGTTCTATTCCTTCCGTTGATGGAAAATCGATAAAGATGTGCATGAAATACTTGACGCCTACATCGATGTACTGTCGCATTCGTTCTATTATCTCTTCAGGAGTTCCGACAAGGCCGAGAGTTCGAAAATCCATAGTCTCAGAGCTGCCTCCCGTCACTGCTTGGTGAAAGAACGGATAGGGAGGTATCTTCATAGCTTTTTTTTCTATGGAGAGTGGGTAACGCGGGTTTAATCTCCGTATTCGATCGATCTTCTCTTCTAGGTTGACCTTGTTCTTAGCGATCAGGGTACGCCCCTGCCAGGAGATTGCTATATCATTATAGTTTCTACCAAGCACTTCGCACCATTTCCTTATCATGTCCATTAGTTTTCGATGTTGTTCTGCTGTTGTCGAGAACCAGTTCCAGCCATTGGCATACTTGGCGACGGCTTTCAGCATCCTTTCTCCTTGTCCGGCTACCCAAATGGGTGGGTGGGGCTTTTGGACTGGCTTAGGGAGGCAGATTGCCTCCTTAATTCTGTAGTATTCGCCTTCGAAGCTTGGTTTGTCTTCAGTCCACATCTTCTTGACTATCTCGATCCCTTCTTCCATACGTTTGATTCGTTCAATGGGTTTTTCAAGCCAAGGCATGCCGTAACTTTCCTGCTCGACGCGATTCCATCCTGCTCCGATTCCGTAGTCCACTCTACCGCCCGAAATGTTGTCTAATGTCGCCACCATCTTAGCCACCAATGCTGGGTTTCTGTGCGCATCGCATAGTACGAAGGGACCCAACCGTATTCTTCTTGTAACGGCCGCGAGAGCTGAAAGCAAAGTCCAGCATTCTCCTACTTCCCCTCTATTTCCCAGCATCACATGATCGGCAATCCACAAGCCATCGTATCCTAGCTCTTCGCATAGGAGAGCAACTTCTTGAATTATCGGATAATCGAATCTTTCATTGGAGGGTGCCTCGATCTGGGTGTCATTTATTCCAGAGAAATTGGGTATGTGGCATCCGAAGCCTAATCTGTTCAAGTTGAGTCACAAAAGGAACGATAGTGACCAGTGTAGAATTTATGCGTTTCTCAATATCTCGTTGATTACATATTCATTACCGCAAGGTTTTGGCATCGATCCTTCGAAGAGGTCTCGTTCGAGGAGCAACATTTCAGGCAGTGAAAGGCTGAGTTAATGTAAGATTGGTCCATTTAAGTCGCTCCTAATGAGATTGAAAATCAATTCCTGCCCATACCTGTAGGCCCCTGAACTTCTCACGCTACTGACTGACTGAAAGAAATCATAACCAAAATCTTATAACTCTATTGTGCTTCAATTCGAAAAGCAGAAAGGCCGTACATAGCTAGGCTGAAAGCGGTGAGGATTTTGAGAGGCGAGAGGAAAAAAATCATTCTTCATCCAGTGAAAGAAAAAAGAGTAGACGAGGAGAGCGTTAGAAAAGTACTAATGCCGGAATTGGAACTTATCGGAGATACTGAACTAAGGGAGAAAGTTGTTAAAGCTTGGGCTTTGGCTTGCCGCATGGGTGGATATCGGCGGTTGGAAGACGTCCCAACAGAGGC
>JAUQYT010000136.1 GCA_030587605.1 Candidatus Njordarchaeum guaymasense | reverse complement strand
ACGATTTGCTGGATGTTTCTCTCTTTGAATATTCGAATCTTCTCCTTGAAGTGTTGCTTCGTGTTGGCGCTGTAATCCCAGTTCGCCACGATTACGTCATTCCAGATGTCGCCCTTTATTACCTCAATCCACCTTTGCCGCTCTTTCTGCAGATACATTCCGGACATCATATCTCCCCACAGGATCGGATCCTTCCCTTCCCTTTTCACGAGTCTAATCATATTCCGATGGTGCAACTCATAGAGTCTAGGCCCCTCAAATTGCCAAGTTTTGTTTAGGCTCTTTCCTCTTCCCAGGGCCCAAGTTTCGTCTCCGCCTACGTGGATGTGTCGCGACGGGAAGAACTCGACCACCTCACTCAAAAGTCCGTAAGCGAATTCCCTAGCTTTCTCGTCACTAAGATCTAGACAACCTTCGCCAGGGTTGTGCCATTCGCTGAATCTTTGGAATTCCGGTAGGGAAAGAATGTGCTCCATGTGTCCAGACAGTTCAAGTGAAGGGAAGACTTCTATGCCAAGGTTCTTACCGTACTCTATTATTTCTTTGAGTTCGTTTTGTGTCAACCTTCCTCTATGCTGCCCTATCTGCGGATGGTTTCTCCAAGGGAAGAGATCTTCAAAATAGATGGCAAAATAGTTGTACTTCAGTAGGAAGAGCCACCTCAGTATCCTTTTGAACGTTTCAGCCTTCGGGACGCCGCCCCTAGCTATATCTAAGTGGTATCCTCTGAATGAGAACCTAAGGGCCTCCTCAACAGTCACTTCGGGCATGCGGCCTTTGCCTTGCTTCATCAATTGCAGAATCGTCGCATAATCCGTCAGATCATTCCCCCAAATCCTGATCTCTTTGTCCCCAACATCGATGCCCATTCCCTCACGGATGACTCTAACTATCCTCCAACCTCCTTCTGGGATGTCAAACTCTCGCATCAAAAACTGGGGTAGGTTCTCGAAGCCATCGAAAACAAACCACTTGCCAGTGGCATCTAGCCTCTTAGGCTCAGGGATAATGACTATTCTTTCCATATCACAAGGTATAACTTGTTACGTTTTAAGATTTTGGCTTGTGCCTGCTAAGTCATCTCAAGGCGAAGAATGTGCGATTTCAATCCATGACAGTGTATGTGGATTTTCTCCAGATGTGTCAGCCACGATTCGCGATATCATTCTGAGATTCGTGTTTTAGAGTCTGCTCATACGGATAAATGCAATTGTAGAGGTAATATGGTATTCCAGCTTTTCGTTGAACTAAGCGAAAACTTCTTTAGACTTGTCGGTGAGATTATTTGCTGTATAATGTAAAACCTACACGGCTCTAGAAGGTTCGGTTGGAAAAGTCGTTGGAAGGTTGGCAGAAATTGTATGACGTAATCATCATTGGTTCCGGACCAGCAGGTTTAACAGCCGCCATCTATACGAGCAGGGCAAATTTAAAGACCCTAGTTATTTCCGGAGCTATGTGGGGTGGACAGCTAATGCTCACAGTGGAAGTAGAGAACTTTCCGGGGTTCAAAGATGGGATCCTTGGGCCGGACCTTATGCAAAATATGTGGGGACAGGCTGAACACTTCGGCGCAGAGATGATCTTTGAAGATGCAACCGCTGTAGACTTATCATCTAAGCCCTTCAAGGTGATGGTCGGAACCAAAGCATATGAGGGAAGATCAGTTATCATAGCCACTGGAGCTTCTCCCAAACGGCTGGGCTTAGAAAGTGAACAACGCTTAGTGGGGAGGGGCGTTTCTTTCTGTGCCACATGCGATGCCGCTTTCTTCAAAGGCAAGAAAGTGATTGTTGTGGGAGGAGGCGACACGGCCATAGAGGAAGCTTTGGCACTGTCTAAACTCGCAGGTGAGGTGAAAGTTGTCCATAGAAGGGATAAACTGAGAGCATCTAAGATCCTTCAAGAACGGGCTTCCAGAGAGCCAAAAATAGGGTTCATCTGGAACACTACAGTCCGAGAAATCCTAGGAGAAGATAAAGTCGAAGGTATCAAGCTGGCGAAAGTTGACTCAGATGACGAGTTTGAATTAATATGCGATGCTGTTTTCATGGCAATCGGTCACAAGCCAAACACTGAAATCTTCCAGGGTCAGATAGAACTGGACGAAGCAGGATACGTCGTTGCCAAGAATGAGACAAAGACTAGTATAGAAGGCGTCTTCGTAGCGGGTGATGCCCAAGACCATCGCTATCGTCAAGCAGTTACTGCGGCTGGAGCAGGATGTAAAGCTGCCTTAGACGCAGAAAAATATTTGGAGGAACTCTGAATCTGGTTCACATCTCTTGCCGCGATGAAAACTGCAGATGCATTATCCACTTAGACAACCAGACATACTGGAACTTTAAAGGCAAAGTAGAATGTTCAAAATGCGGAACTCAGATAGAAGTGGAGATAAAGAACGGCGAATTGAGTTCTGCCAGGAAACGTAGTGACTAGGCTTGAAAAGCTTTGTGTATAGTGACAAAAAAGGTTAATGTCATTCTGATTAATCCTAGTGCAGGGAATAATGGAGATGAATTCAGGAAGCGATGAGAAACAAGAGTCGCTATATACATTATCTGATAATCTTGG
>JAUQYT010000045.1 GCA_030587605.1 Candidatus Njordarchaeum guaymasense | reverse complement strand
TCCTCGTAAGGGAAGGATAGAGGGGAAAGTTGCGATAGTTGTGGGCGCTTCGCGAGGGATCGGCGAGGGGATTGCCAGAGACTTCGCTGGGGAAGGAGCTCGTGTCGCGATGGTTTGCAGTAGAACCATAGATAGAGCGCAGAAAATAGCCGAGGAGATCAATCTGCAATATGGGGCTCAAAGGGCTATAGCAATACAGGCAGACTCATCCGATGAAGAGGCAGTTAAGAGGATGGTTGATGAGACCATTAAGGCCTTCGGCGGAATCGATATCCTAGCATACAGCGCAGGCATAGTGAGATCTGGAAGCGTCAAGACGATGAGCCTAGAAGATTTCGAATTGGTCACCAGGGTGAACTATACGGGATACTTCCTATGTGCAAAGCATGTGGCTCGAGTGATGGCTGAGCAACATAAACATGACCCATCACGCAGGATGGACATAATCCAGATCAACTCAAAATCCGGTCTCCAAGGAAGTAGCAAGAACGCGGCCTATGCCGGAAGCAAATTCGGTGGGATAGGTCTGACGCAGAGCTTCGCACTTGAACTTTTAGAAGACGGGATCAAGGTTAACGCGATATGCCCAGGAAACTATTTTGAAGGCCCACTTTGGTCTGATCCGAAAAGTGGACTCTTTGTGCAATATTTGAAGGCGGGTAAGGTTCCGGGGGCGAAAACAATAGAGGATGTGAAAAGATACTACGAATCCAAAATACCAATGGGCAGAGGATGCACCTTAGACGACATCATGCACGCCATCTACTACCTGATAGAACAACAATACGAGACTGGACAAGCGATCCCGATTACTGGCGGGCAAGTAATAAGATAAAAATATTGTGCAATGGAGCTCTGCCTAGCTCGCAACCACGATAGCAGAGTGCAAGCATATTCCGTACATACAGTTCAAGAGGAGAAGAAACCATTAAATGCCTTTAGCACGAAAAACAGAAAGGGAGAGAAGAATGATAAACATAAGGTTGGGTAGAGGGGAGTATGAGGATAAAGTACTCGGTTGCTGGCTGGGTAAGAACATCGGGGGGACGCTGGGAACACCCTATGAAGGCAAGAAATACGTTCATGACCTCACCTTTTACGATCCGGTTCCAGAGGAGCCTCTGCCAAATGACGATCTGGATTTCCAGCTCGTCTGGCTGAAGGTGCTTGAGGACAGAGGACCAGAACCAACATTCTCCGATTTTGCCGAGTATTGGATGAAGTATTTATCAGGGCACTGGTATGCAGAGTATAGTTTCTGCACCTACAACCTTCAGAGAGGATTGAGACCGCCGATTTCTGGAGCCTTCCAGAATTACTTTGTCGATGAGATGGGTTCACCAATTAGAAGCGAGATCTGGGCATGCGTCTCACCGGCTGATCCGCAGCTAGCGGCAATGATGGCTTGGATGGACTCGTCTCTTGATCATACTGGTGGCGAGGGTAGATGGGGCGAGATGTTCTGGGCTGCTGTAGAAAGCGCGGCGTTCGTGATTAAAGACGTGAAAACTCTAGTCAATATAGGGCTTTCGATGATTCCTATTTCCAGCAACATCAGCCGCGTGATTAGGGAAGTCTTACACTGCCACGAGATAGGAATGAGGTGGGATGAGTTAAGGGAGAGAATCGCCACCGTCTTCGGCCATCACCAACCCTGCAACGCCATACCAAACCACGGTTTCACGATAATCGGCTTGTTGTACGGAAAAAATTTCGGAGACAAACTGTGCAAAGCGGTCAACTGCGGATACGATACTGACTGCACCGGGGCTACCTTAGGCTCGCTTCTTGGCATTATGAACGGCGCATCCATGATTCCCGAGAAGTGGAGAAAGCCCGTCGGCGACGCGATCGTCCCTTGCAGGCAGACCGTAACTGAGGGCTTACCCAAAAGCCTTGGTGAATTAACTCAGCGCACAGTAACGGTTGCACAAGATTTCATCTCTAAGAGATCGGAAGACGTGGAGTTTGGAGACGAAACCTACATTCAGGACGATGTCCTATCGTGGCTTTATCGTAACGAAAAGGTAAGAGATCTGCTCACCTTTGATGATCATTGTGCAGTGGAAAACCTGGGCGACTTGGAAGTGATATTCCATTATGGAGGTGAGCCAGTTTTGCACCCGGAGATAAGGCGAATGTTTGAGGTCTCATTGACGAAGAATGGAAGATCAACTGAGGGGGAAGTCAATGTTGAGGGGCCGCCGGAATGGGAGATTTCCAATCCGATCTTGGAAGATGGCCGTCACAGGTTTGATATCTTGGCGAAACACGTCGAAAATCGGAATAAGATAGAAGTCGCTATCAGACTTGACGACAAGATACACAAGGTCGACTTCACCATTCTTGGGCCTGATGGGATAAGGGGAGTACTTGCAGCGAGCGCTGCCCCAAAGGGTTGAGAAAGAGCTTACAAATTCTAAACGTTTGTTTCCTTAGCGGTAATCACATGAACCTATCTTGCCAAACTGGCCGATCGAAAGATGATCCTGCAAAAAGTTAAAATCGTCGCCACGTTCAGCTTACTGATGAAGGCTTTGAGATGATCAAGCTGAGGAACTACCTGAAAGTTGAGGAAGAGTATCCCGTACCGGAAACGATGAGCGCTCTTGTTCTTTCGGGCATAGGCGAGGCGAGCCTGAAGCTCACCACACTGGAGGTACCTGAATGTGGGGACAATCAGTTGCTAGCTCGTGTGGACGCAGCCATAGCGTGCGCCTCGGACAACAAACTCATCGATCAGGGAGGAGAACACGCCCTGATGTACGGTTGGGATGTGTCAAGATACCCTATCATACTGGGACATGAGGGCGCTGTCACCATCGTCAAGGTTGGCAAGAACCTAAAGGGAGAATACGACGTTGGAGAGAGATTCGCGATCCAACCAGCCATTCCGACGGGGCCCAGCCACCTTAAGGAAAGGTACAGAGACAATGCGAGAGGTATAAATAAAATCGCCATCGGCTACACGCTGCCCGGGCTCTTCGCTGAATACGTTTTGGTTGGCGAAGAAGTTATTAAGAATGGGTGTTTGCTCCCTGTTCCAAGCAAGAGCATACCTTACTTTGGGGCTGCCTTAGCAGAACCATTCTCATGCGTCATAGCTTCGCAGGGGAGGATGGTTCACGTCTTGAAGGACAGCCCGACTGCACCGTGTCGCGCCGAACTCGGTCCCAAGAGGAGAGGTGTCACCCTAATCATAGGTGCTGGACCTATGGGCCTCATGCACATAGAGGCCGTGATGAGCTACAATCCAAACAAGATAATAGTCTCAGAAGTCTTAGAAGAGAGGCTAGGTAAGGCCAGAGAGATCTTCGAGGACAAGGCGAGACGGCTAGGCATGTCACTGGTCTGTACCGACCCAAACCATCTAGAAGAGGTTGTAGCAAGAGAAACAGATGGGAAGGGGGTCGACGACGTCATCGTGGCTTTGGGCATCGCCAAAGTTCAGGAGAAATCGTTCGACTATCTAGCCCCGGGAGGCGTTACAAACTTCTTCGGTGGAACTCCATATAAAGAGAAGATGATCCAGCTGGATACTCATCGGATCCATTACGATGGCGTCTCGGTCGTAGGTTCAAGCGGAAGTGATCCATCCGATGTTGCCCGGGTACTGGATATGATGGCTGACGGACTTATAGATCCCGGTAATTACCTAGTAAAATGTGGCGGTATAGACGCGGCTGC
>JAUQYT010000034.1 GCA_030587605.1 Candidatus Njordarchaeum guaymasense | reverse complement strand
CTATTACAGAATCAAGATAGTTTCAGAGAATGCCACACTCATCGTAGTAAGTTTCACGTTCATAGGAAGCGAATAACATTATCGTTGAAAATGAGCGGCTAGTTGAGAAGCAGAGCGCTCATTCTCTTTGGACCGGTTGAGCCAATAAAGTATCTTCCTAATGTTTAGCTTATATCTTTATTTTTGTGTACTGGTATACTAGGGTTGAGACTTCGTATTCCGTTTCACCTCTTCAATGGCCAATTGCGTGAGACTTCTTTGCACTAAGTTCATAACGTACCATCATGTGTTGGATGAGACGGGTTGGAGAAACGTGCCAGCAAATCTGCCACCTCAGTGTCTAGCTGCCAGACGAAAGTATACGGAATCCAAGACCCTCAGTGAAAAAATAGAGCATCTGAGGGAGTACATCTCACTCGTCCCTAGGCACAAGGGAACTGAGAAGTTGCTGAAGCAGCTGAAGTCCAAACTCGCAAAACTCGAAGAGGAGGTAGAGAAGCGTCGCTCACTCAGGAAAGGCTCAGGAGCAGCGAGCGCCTTCCACATCAAAAAGGAAGGGGCGGGGCAAGTCGCTCTCGTAGGACTCACAACCTCAGGTCGCTCGTCACTACTGAGGTGGCTAACTAATGCTAAACCAGAGGTCTCTCCACATCAGTTCAAGACGAGGGTTCCTATTCCAGGCATGATGGACTACGAAGATGTCAAGATTCAATTGGTCGAGATACCAGCAGTATATGAAGACATAAGCTCGGGTAAGGGATTAGGACCCCAAATAATCGCAGCGATCAGGAACTCCGACACCGTAGCCCTCATAGTAGATCTATCCAAGGATCCAGCCCACCAAATGGATACAATGCTCACAGAACTACGCAACTCAGGAATCAGGCTAAACCAAGAGCCACCAAGAATAGACATACGGAAAATCGGTAGTGGAGGTGTGCAGATATTCGGAACTTCACTGTACAAGGACGACTTAGACGAACTAAAGGAGATCCTAGGCAAGTATTCCCATAATGTGACAGTCCGACTCCACCAGCCCACGACAAAGAGCGAGATCCTTGACGCCATAGACGCGCGCATAACATACAAGAAAGCGATGGTGGTGGCCACAAAGGGCGATCTCGCTGGTTCTTCACAGAACCACGAAACTCTTGAGGAGAAGTATGGGCATAGTTACCATATAATTCCAGTTTCAGCGGACAAGAACAAAGGAAAAGACGAATTGAAGACAGAAATATTCAAAGCCTTAGGGATAATAAGGGTCTACACCAAGGAGCCAAGAGAGAAGCCATCAGAAAAACCAATAATACTCAAGAAAGATGCGACAATATCTGACTTAACCCGAAAACTACCGAGAGTCTTTCAAGAACAGTTCAAGTACGCCAAAGTGATAGGTCCTTCGGCTAAATTTGAAATGGAACTTGTGGGGTTAAATCACATCCTACAAGACGAAGACATTGTGCAGGTATATCTGTCGTAAACTACCACCGTTCTTGAACGGTGGCTTTCCATTGGAGTGATAGATTTGTCGCACCGCGAAACTCACATCACCCGCATCTGGACGGCCGAGACGGTTTACTGCGCCTCGCTCGGAGGAAAACTGGGTTTACCACCCGCTCCACCGAGTGACTGGCATCGCACGGGTTTTACGCCCAGTCAACAACCTTATACCCAAAACGCTAGCTCTATGAAAAAGTATAAGAACTCCCCGATTCCTCCCCCGCTTGAAAGCAGGGGTCTCCTCGGATGATCATTATGAAAATCAAGATATCTTGTATGAAACGTTTCTTGAAATCAGGAAGACAGATGAAATGAACTCATAGAGTATTTCTGAAGGAAGGATCTGAGGGGAAGGCGAATTAGAAGCGCTTCTTTGTTGAGCTAAGCATCTAAATAGAGAATCATAGAATAAGAAAGCAAGATGGACGGAGATGAATCAGAAATTGATTCTGTCAGACAGAGACATAAGAAAGCTCTTGGAAAAAGGAGAGCTACTAATAGAACCATTGCACCCTGAGACACAGATCCAGTCATCATCTGTGGATCTAAGGCTAGGCAACGTGTTCAGAATTTTCAAACCCTCAGAAAAAGCCTACATAGACCCAGTAAACGACGAAAACCTTGAGAAATACACGGAGGTCATAACAGTCGATGAAGAAAAGCCTTTCATTCTTCATCCCTTCGAGTTTGTTTTGGCAACAACGATGGAAAGAGTAAGATTACCCGACAATCTCGTCGGGAGGCTTGAGGGGCGGTCAAGTCTAGGAAGAATAGCCGTAGTCATTCATGCGACAGCCGGGTTTATAGACAGCTGCTTTGATGGTCACCTGACTCTTGAAATGTCAAATGTGGGGAAGCTTCCTGTTGCACTGTACCCAGGGCAAAGGATATGCCAAATAGTTTTCGAGAAGCTATCATCGCCATCAGAAAAACCTTATGGACACCCAGATAGGGACTCTAAATACCAACACCAAGAGGGACCAGAACCCAGCAGAGTGTACGAAGACAAAGAACTTCAACAGAAACGAAAACAGATGAAGCGGGAAAACTCTTAAATAAACACTGGAACTATCTACTTTGCACCAAGAGTTTAACATCACTGAAAAAGGTTCATAGTGCTAGTCGTTGAACAGGCGCAGGTAGAACTAGGGTAAGGTGATAGAGAAATGCCTCAGCGTCCAGGAAGATGCTACAGAGACATAACGCAACAGGCCTATACTAGGAAAGAATACATCCGCGGAGGGCCGCAATCGAAGATCACGATGTTCACAATGGGGAACAAGAGTGCCCCACCAGAGGAGTATCCGGTCCAATTGTCACTATACGCAAAGGAGTCGGCGCAAATAAGGCATAATGCTCTAGAGGCAGCAAGGCAGGCAGCAAACAAATACCTCTCCAAGAAAATCGGGAAAGAAGACTTCCAACTAAAGATCAGGGTGTATCCACATCAGATCCTGAGAGAAAACAAAATGATGGCATTCGCAGGAGCCGACAGACTACAGGATGGAATGAAACAGGCCTTTGGCAAAGCAATTGGCAGCGCCGCAAGAGTCCGAGCTGGCCAAGCCCTAGTAACCGTACGAGTCAAGCGTGAGACCGTAGACATTGCGAAGGAGGCCTTGCACAGAGCGGCCATGAAATTGCCCACCGCTTGTAATATTCAGGTTGACTCGTCTTAATCTTGCGTTTAGGTATCCCCTCTCTTTCAGCTATCTCGATTATTGGAGATGCGCTTCTGACTTTCTTGGACTTGAATATCGCTATGCATTTTTGAGATTGGAGAAAGAGTAAGAGCAGACGCAAGGATCCTACAAGCGGTATAAGGAGTGATAGTAAATTGCTGGAACATTCAGAGAAGGATCTAGAAGCACTTTTGGATTTGGTGAGATATGCTTTCCTCAGATTGGATGGCGCTTGGTTCATCGCAGCTGCAGAGAAATGTGGCGTCGAGACAGCAACTGACTTGGACATCAAGGCATGGGAGACGTTTTCTGAAAGGCTGGCGAGAAAAATCGTCTCAAAAATGAATTTGCAGGGGAACTTCTGCCAAGTACTACCGAGGTTGCTGGGGATACAGAACTTTTTGATGAACATGAATGGGGAAATTACCTGCTATGATGAGAACAGAGCCGTCCTTATTGTTAGAGATTGTGAAGTGTGGAAAATGGTAAGCAAAGTGTGGACTCGTGAAACAGCACCATGCCACAAGGTCACACAAGCGAGCATCAGAGGAATGTTGAAAGGCGCATTCCCCGAAACCGAATTCGTGATCAGGCAAAACAAAAGGATACCGTTAGGAGACCCCTGTTGCGAAGTTGAAATAATAAGGAAAACCCCAATATGAACCAGCAGTGACTCAACTCCCTAAACTGGCAGTGACCATCGCAGAAGAAAAAGACGCTTACTATGTAGGTAGTCTGTAGTGCTCTTCAATTACGTGATGATATTGTTCAGGCTCCATAAGGTTTTGGAACGCTCTCTCCACCACCTCTGTCAGAGCTGGATGAATGTGCATCCCGTTAACAATTGGGACTGCGCTCTGGTCGCGCGTATACATTAGGCTTATTATTTCTTGTATGAGAACTGAGGCTTGAGGCCCAATGATGTGTGCACCCAGAATCTTCATGGTCTCCTTCTCAACGATGACCTTGGCGAAGTAGTCCTTAACGCCCATCGCTTCCCCCTTAGCGGTGTCCTCGTATCTCTGGAATCCGATCCACACCTTGTCTGAACCGTACTTATCTACTGCCTCTTTCTCCTTGAGCCCGACGCTGGCAATCTCGGGGTAAGTGAAAATGGCGTGCGGAATCGCGTGGTAGTCAACCTTCACGTTCTTCTTCAAAAATGCATTGTAGTACACGATGAGGGCTTCGTAGTTTGCCTTGTGTTTGAACGGGTATACACCATCTGCGTCGCCCAACGCCCATACGTTTGGCTGCGAAGTCTCAAGGTACTCGTTGGCGATGGTCCACCCATTCTTGTCTATTTTTATTCCACCTTTTTCAGGATGAAGTATGTCTGAGTTGGGCCCCCTTCCCGCAGCGACGAGTACTTCCTCTACTATTATTTCAACTTTCTTTCCACTTCCTCTGTCAATAGCGATAAGTTTTCTCTTGCCGGTCGATGCTTTCCCCGCCTCACTCACTTCGTGGTTAGTTATGATCTCCATGTGCTTTTGCAGCTCTCTCTTGGCCAAGGCTGATACCTCTGGTTCCTCTTCCGGGAGAAACTGTGGATTTCTGCCAATTATCGTGACTTTCGATCCCATGGCTGAAAAGAAATGGCCGTACTCTGCAGCTATGAATCCTCCACCGATTATGGCAATGCTTTCGGGCAGTCGATTCATTCTAAGTAACGTGTCACTGGTAAGATAACCCGTCTTTTCAAGCCCCTTTATCGGGGGGATTATGGTTTTTGATCCCGTGCAAAGGATGATCATCTTC
>JAUQYT010000018.1 GCA_030587605.1 Candidatus Njordarchaeum guaymasense | reverse complement strand
CTGATAGTCACGTCTAGCCCTTCCATCACCTTAAGGATCTCTTTGAAGTCTTTCTTTTGCATAGGCATCAGTTGGTCAAGATACTTCTTCCGCTCCTCAATAGTCTCAGCGAGGATCATTTTGTGCACTATGTCTAGGCGGTCTGGAGCATTGAACATTCTTTCGGTTCTGCAGAGACCGATACCTTCCGCTCCGAATTCCCTCGCCCTCTTCGCGTTTACCGGTTCGTCAGCGTTGGCTCTAACTCCAAGGGCTCTAATCTCGTCTGCCCACTGAAGCAGTTGCTTAAGTTCTGGCGAGAGTTCAGGTTCAACTGTGGGGACTTCACCAAGCATAACCGTCCCTATACTTCCATCAATAGTGATTGTATCTCCTTCCTTAACCGTGGCATTGCCAACAGTGAACATTCTTTGGTTATAGTCTATCTTCAGGGACTCAGCTCCAACCACACAAGCTTTCCCTAGTCCCCTGGCTACGACGGCTGCGTGTGAAGTCTTCCCGCCTCTGCTAGTCAGGATCCCTTGTGAAGCGAAGAATCCGTGGACATCATCTGGCTTAGTCTCTTCCCTGACTAGAATTACTTTCTTCTTGAACTCCTTCCACTGCTTGTCTGCCTCATCAGCATCGAACACAGCTGCCCCTGATGCGGCTCCGGGCGAGGCTGCAATGCCTTTTGCAATCGGGTTAACCTTTGCCTTTGGGTCTATTCTGCGGTGGAAGAGTTGTTCAAGTTCGTTCGCGGATATCCGTGCTATAGCCTCTTCTTTGGTTAGTAGTTTTTCTTTGACCATTTCTATTGAGGTTCTCACCATTGCCTGGGCATTCATCTTACCATTGCGGGTCTGTAGAATGTAGAGCTTGCCGCGTTCAACCGTGAACTCAATGTCCTGGACCTCATGGTAGTGTCTCTCGAGCATTTCCCGGGTATTTTCAAGTTGATTGTGTATGGCTGGCATTACTCCTTTTAGCTGAGCGATCGGTCTTGGCGTTCGAAGACCTGCAACCACGTCCTCACCCTGCGCTGTTTGTAGGAACTCTCCGTAGAACACGTTCTCCCCAGTGCCTGGATCTCTCGTAAAGGCGACTCCAGTGCCTGAGGTTTCGCCTATGTTACCAAAGACCATTGTGACAATGTTTACGGCTGTGCCGTCAGCCATTTCGGGGGTTATCTTGTACTCCCTGCGGTAAGTTATTGCTCTGGGAGTTTCCCATGAATTGAAGACTGCTGCGATGGCATTCTCAAGTTGCTCAACCGGGTTGTCGGGGAAATTCTTCTTGGTCTGCTTCTTATAGATCTCCTTGTACTTGGACACAAGATCCTTAAGTGCGTCAGCGTTGAGGTCAGTATCATACTTTGCCCCCAGTTCTTGTTTCTTGGTTCCGAAAGCGCTGTCGAAAAACTTCTTGTCAACACCCATGGCAATTGAGGCGTACATCTGCACAAATCTTCTATAAGAGTCGTAGGCGAAGCGCTCATCACCAGTCTGCTTAATGAGTCCTTTGACGGTTTCATCGTTTAAACCAAGATTCAGTATTGTGTCCATCATGCCAGGCATGGAGATAGCCGCGCCTGAGCGCACGGATACAAGTAGCGGGTTTTCTATGTCGCCAAACTTCTTCCCAGTTTTCTTCTCGACCTTCTTGAGCTGAGCTAGGATTTTTTCCATAAGGCCAGTAGGAAGCTTCCTGCCTGAAGCGTAGAACTTCTTGCAAACCTCAGTTGTGATTATGAATCCGGGTGGAACAGGCAGCCCAATGTGGGTCATTTCGCTTAACCCAGCGCCCTTCCCACCTAGGAGCTTCTTATTCTTTCCATCAGCTTCCTCAAAGGATAAAACCCAAGGTTGCTCTTTGCTTTGCATTGACGGCATATCAAATCACCTAATCATGAGCCTGCAAAATGAACATGACATAACAGATTAAGTTCTTTTGACTAACTAGATTACCCCACAAGCAACGTAAAGCCTAACATCAGATTCTCCAGATATAGCTACCGTTTCAACCGCAATAGAGAGAATAGGCAAATTTTTAAGGCTTTCTAGGTGCACTGTCAAACAAACAATCCTGCGCGTTGGGCCAGACCAACTATGGGGGAGACTGGGAAGGGTATCTGGAATAGGGTCAGATATGAGAGGTTCGATGCCAGATATCGTAATCGATTACGAAAGGGGTAATATTTATATACTTAAGGACGTATGATGTAGAGTCAAAGAATTTCACAGGAGATTTGCGAGGAATTGTCTACGGCAAAACCAGATACTGGCACTTTGAAAAATGCTTCAAGATGGAGTTACATAATGGGCATATGGTACTTTATCGCAGTGATACTCGTGATGGTGTCAGCTTACGTTGTGGTGCTTCCGTTCATATCAATGATGGGTTACGGCGGTACCCCCGACATCTCTCAGATTGTTCAGATGCTTAGGGCTCTCCTCTTGCCAGTGATTGTTGTGGCGGGGCTCACGATACCTATCTCGATAATGTTTGGCTACTTCTTGTACAAGGTTGGTAAGATGTACAACTTGGGTTCGCTTGAGCTATCTGGAATATCTGTCATGATTGTTGCACTCGCCGTTGTTCCCGTGATATTGGCACTCTACCAACTGATTGGAGTCATCGAATACGCGGGGGGTCTTTCACCATATCTGGCTTACCAGTACATCATGAGTTCATTAGGTCTACTGATCTTGGGCGCAGGTTTGGCAGTCATATTCGGCTTGATATTCTTGATTGCATTCATAATAGGGGTTTCGGGGATGAAGAATGCCACTGGTATCGGTGACTTCGGAACAGCGATGTGGCTAACAATTATAGGCTTGTTCATTTCGTTCCTTTTCCCCATAGGGGTACTTCTATTCGGCTCAGGACTGAGTAAACTGGCGAAGCAGGGTGGAGAGAGAAAAGTCGGCGCGCCCGTTGCAGAGGAGGGTGCGAAGGTACCGGCAAGACGACAGGGTATGTACTGCCCGTACTGCGGTGCCAAGGTTGAGGCTGACGCCTTGTTCTGCCCAACATGCGGATCGAGCTTGAAAAAAGAAGCGTAGAGTATCTGGAATAGAGCCGTTTACGCTCTATTCAGATATATCTTATTTTTCTAACCTTTCTGTCATTCATACTAGCCCGAATTTCTTGATGTTTTCGTCGGCGATCATTTGTATTCGCTTTATTTCTTCTGCTCCTCCTTCCTTTTGGAAGAGGTGTCTGAATCTGCCTTGAATCTTCAGGTATTCCTCTACTGGTTTGACGGTGCCTATCTTCATGACTGATGTTAGCTGGCCGTTCTCTATTTCGAATATTGGGTATAGACCTGTTTGATGTGCGAGTCTCGCTACTGTGATTGTTTGTGCGGGGTCGTGGTACCAGCCGAGTGGGCATGGAACGTGGACTTGCATGTATTTTGGTCCCTCGATTAACATAGCTTTCTTGACTTTCTTCTCTATGTCTCTTGGGTACGCGACTGAGGTCGTAGCAACATATGGTACTCCATGCGCGACGGCTATCGCTGGAAGATCCTTCTTGTGCGTGATGTTTCCCCAGCTCACGTTTCCTGAGGGGCTTGTGGTTGTCCGAGAGTCCAGAGGTGTCAAGCTGCTACGCTGGATTCCAGTATTCATGTACGCCTCGTTATCGTAGCAGACGTATAACACATCGTGTTTCCTTTCAAACATCCCACTCAGCGCACCCATACCTATGTCCGCTGTTCCTCCATCTCCACCTTGGGCTATTACCTTGGCTTCATCCTTTCTTCCCAGAGCTTTCAAGGCGGCTTCAATGCCCGAAGCTACCGCTGCTGCGTTCTCGAATAGTGAGTGGATCCAAGGGACTTCCCACGCGGACTGTGGGTCACGGGTTGTGAATACTTCTAAGCATCCTGTGGCGTTTGCCACTATTATGTTCGGGCCTGCGGCGTTCATAACTAGTCTCGCTCCTAAAGATTGTCCGCAGCCCATGCATGCTGTGTGTCCTGGAGCGAGTAGGTTCTTAGTTGTTGTTTCCATGGTGCTTTAGTCACCTCCAACGAGAATCTCTCTGTCAAGGTCGACGAAGTCCAACTCAACGGGCTGTTTCTCAGCTCGCTCTACAGCTCCGAGTATCGAGTTCTGAGTAACATCTCTGCCTCCCAGACCAATTATGAAGTTGCTCATGTTGCCCGGAGAGTTCTTCGACTTGGCATCAAACAGTGATTTTATCTCGGAGGTGAGTATGCCGCCCTTTCCGAGAGAGATAGCCTTCTCGAAGACTACCAGGTTCTTGACTCCCTTGAGAGCTTCGTAAAGTTTTTCCTTCGGGAAAGGTCTGAAGGTTCTCACCTTGACTATACCAACTTTCTTTCCTTGTATCCGTAACCTGTCAACAACATCCCTCATGGTTCCTACTATTGATCCCATACCAACAAGCAGAGTTTCAGCGTCTCCAGCTTGGTACTTGTCGATCAGCCCACCATAATACCTTCCGAACTTTTCCTTGAACTCATTAGCCGTCTTCTCTATCTTTTCCTTTACTTTCTCCATTGTTTCCTGAATCAGGTACCTCATCTCCATGTACCTTTCAGGTCCAACCATGGCTCCGAATGTCAGTGGGTTGGCTGGGGTCAGGTAATATTGTGGCTTGTATGGTGGGAGAAATTCGTCAACATCTTCCTCACTTGGAACATCAACTGGCTCATACGCGTGTGTCAGGATGAAGCCATCCATGCACACCATGACAGGCAACATGACATCCTTGTCCTCACCAATCTTATACGATTGGATTTGCATGTCGCCTGCCTCCTGGTTGTTCTCAACATAAATCTGTATCCAGCCACTATCCCTGGCGGCCATTGAATCTTGGTGGTCATTCCATATGTTAATCGGCGATGAAACAGCCCTATTTGCACAAGTCAAGCTCACAGGGAGCCTCAGCCCAGCTATATTGTACAAGACCTCGAGCATCAGGAGCAGTCCTTGAGATGTTGTGGCGGTATATGTTCTGGCTCCAGTTGCGCTTGCTCCGAGCACAACTGAGGCAGCTGAGTGTTCACTCTCAACGTTGACGAACTCCGCCTTCAACTCCCCGTCAGCCACAATTTGAGCCAAGTTCTCCACTATGTGAGTCTGCGGTGTTATCGGGTAAGCCGAAATGACTGTGGGTCGGCATAATGTCACCGCCTCGGCTATTGCGCGGCAACCCTGTATCATTCTTCCTTTAAGCATCTTCCGCCTCCTCCGGTATCATTTCTATATCGTGAACCGGGCAAACGCTGGCGCATATGCCGCACCCTTTGCAGAAGT
>JAUQYT010000007.1 GCA_030587605.1 Candidatus Njordarchaeum guaymasense | reverse complement strand
TTTCAGAAGGGCGTTAAAATCCTCTACGAAGCCACAAGAGACACAGCTTGCCTCGTGGAGATGGATGAAGAGCCGCCTCACGATCTAAATCAGGAAGCTATAGAGATAGCTTTGATCGTCGCTCTACTTTTGAAGGCAACACCTGTGGATGAGATCCACATCATGCGGAAGACGGTCATAGACGGGTCAAACACTACAGGCTTTCAGAGGACTTGTGTCGTCGCTCTCGGCGGAGAGTTGGAGGTTGAGGGCACGAGAATTCCGATGGAACACATAAGCGTGGAGGAAGATGCTGCTAGAAAAACGGGGGAGGATGGCTCCCTCATCAGATATCGAATTGACAGACTCGGAATTCCACTGATCGAGGTTGCGACCGCACCAGTCCTCTACACACCCCAGGAAGCTGAGGAGACCGCCTTAGCAATTGGACGAATCCTGCGAGCCACAGGAAGAGTCAGGCGAGGCCTAGGAACGATCCGGCAAGACCTCAACGTTTCCATCCGAGATGGAGCCTTGATTGAGATAAAGGGTGTCCAGGAGCTTGAGCTGGTATCAAAGATCATCGAGAACGAGGTTCAGCGTCAACTCAGTCTTCTCAAAATAAGGGCTGAATTGAAAGAAAGCGGATTGAAGGACGAAGACATACAGGACAACTTCATCGACGTAACCTCAATCTTCAAACAGACGAAGTGCAAAGTTCTCCGAAAGGCTATCGAACAGAACAAACCAGTGTTAGCCATAAAACTACCCAAGTTTGATGGATTGCTAAAGAGAGAACTTGCACCTGGAATGAGACTTGGGAGGGAGATGGCTGATATCGCCAGTTTCTGGGGAAGGGTTGGAGGAATCTTTCACACAGACGAGCTGCCAGCTTACGGTATAGTGGCTGAGGAGGTTGATGGACTTAGGCAGCTTGTGAAGGCGAGGGAGCAAGACGCCGTTGTCTTTGTTGCTGACACGTCGGAGAACGCAGTGGACGCCTTGAATGCTGTGACGAGAAGGGCGAGAGAAGCCTTGAAAGGAGTTCCAGAGGAGACACGTGCAGCAAATCCAGATGGAACAACAAGATACATGCGACCGAGACCTGGAGCAGCCAGGATGTATCCTGAGACCGATGTTCCCCCAATCCAGCTTTCAGACGATTATCTTGAGAAGATGCGTGCCAGTCTTCCCGAGATGCCCGAAGCGAAGATGGGGCGTTTGATGAAAGAATATGATCTTAATCGGAAGCTGGCCAGGCAGATTCTCGATTCGGAGTATGCTGGGCTTTTTGAGGATGTTGTCCGGGAGACTGGGGTTTCGCCGACTGTTGTGGCTGTTGCCTTTACAGAGACTTTTAAGGCGTTAAGGCGTGACGGGGTTCCGGTAGAGAATGTTGGGAACGAGCAGCTTAGAGAGCTCTTTGTTCTTCTCGGCTCTGGGGAAACGACTAAAGAAGCGATACCGGATGTCTTGACTTGGCTTTCGAGACATGAGGGGGCGACTGTGAGGGAGGCTGTCCAAGGTTTGGATTTGACAATGTTGTCTGAGAAGGATCTTTTGTCGATCATAGATGGCTTGATAGCGGAGAGTAGGGCTCTTGTGGAGGAGCGTGGAATGGGTGCCTTTGGGGTTTTGATGGGGGTGGTTATGGAGAGGGTTAGGGGGCGTGCAAAGGCTGAGGTGGTTAGTGAGACCTTGAAGAAGCGTTTGGCTGAGCTTGTTGGGTAGTTTGTGTGTGCGTGTGTGTGCGCCTAGTATAGGTCTAGGTCTTCTATATGGGGCAAATAGGCTCCCAATATGCTCGCTATCAGTTGCGCGTGCGTTCAAGTGTCTGTCTTGTCTTTTGTCAGTTTGTGCAGGCAGTCTTTACAAAAGCCGTTTACTTGGAGTGTGGGAGAGCTTAGCAGTTCGGAGTACATGAGGTCGATGGGTTCTATGTGGTGGTGTAGGCCTCTGTTGTGGCCTAGTCCATGAGCCACTAACCTGTCTGAAAATTTCTTGTTTACCTGAAAGAAGGAGACAACTCCAACCTTTTCATCGACGTAGTCGTGAACAAGATAGGT
This sequence comes from Candidatus Njordarchaeum guaymasense, assembly GCA_030587605.1. GTDB lineage: Archaea > Asgardarchaeota > Njordarchaeia > Njordarchaeales > Njordarchaeaceae > Njordarchaeum > Njordarchaeum guaymasense. Next base: position 5,375 of record JAUQYT010000007.1, on the reverse strand, counting down.
TGCTCTCTTGAATCTTGTCCTGTCAAAGAAATAATGCATTGCCACTATTGGATCCGCTGTTATTCCCAGCAAGAGGTTCATCAATCTGTTGGAGTCTCTTATTCTTTTAACTCTGTTAATCAGTTTTTGAAAGAGAAAGGCTCCGTAGGATTCTGTGCTTGTGGCTACCTTGAAGTCATGCGTCAAGATGAGCTTTCCGATGTATGTTATGTCGTCCCATGTTTCTATTGGGAAATAGCCACTCGCGTCTTCAACGATCTTGACTAGGTCTTCCTCTTTTTCTTGTTCTCCATTGATCGTCAGAAGCGTTATTGACTGCATAATTAAGACTTACGAAAGACTAAATATAGCAGTAATTACCGTTCCAAGCATATTCCAGAAATGGAAATATCAAAGGCGTGTATCGAACCATCCGTTCAACACTACATAATAAACTCTAAAAGGCTGTTTGTTGCATGTGTCTTCGACCGGATTATTCGTATTCAAGTTGATTGGAGACACGTGACATGGGTAAGATTCAGGTGAAGATTAAGACAGGCTTCGGCGAGGTTCTTCTTGAGGGTGACAGCCCACAGGAGGTTCTTGATCTGCTCGGAGCTATGTCGCCCAAATTCATGAGTGAGATAGGCAACTTAGTGTCAGCAAAATTGGCTGTGCCAATCAGGTCGCAGTTGGAAGGCATAATTGAACTCACGACCGAAGGTCCCATAATCACGACGAGAGAGAAGCTTACACATTACGAAGCCGTCGGACTGACGCTTTATGCTTCAGAGGGCAAGACCCAAACCGCGGCTGGGATCAGTCGCCTGCTAGAGCTAGGTGGGAACAAGGCTCAGGTTCCAGCACGCCTAAATGAGATGGCGAAGCGGGGAATGGTCTTCAAGCCTGACCCATCTAGGGCCGAGTGGAGGTTGACTGCGCAGGGTGAGAGTTGGGTTGAGGGTGAGGTTTTGGTGAAGGTGCAAGGTGGAAGTGGCTAGGGAAAAACTCGCACACACAGGCAGAGGTCTAGACCCCCATCTAATATATGAACCAAATAGACTCCCAATAGTTGGTAGAATGCCCAGCATCCCCATCTACATCCGCAAAGCCAACTACGAAAAGATAAGGCGCCATCATAAACGAACTCATCCAGCAAATGAATTAGAGAGCAATATAAAGACTGAAAATAGACTAGATGTCCTACTGTAAATTTTTTGGGGACACATGAATAATAGATATATACGATTGTACCACAAATTTTAAATTGGATGGTGCGTATTTTAGTAGTTGTATAATAATGCAAGCGGGCTATAGGCTCTTTTAGAACCTGCCCGTAATTATTAACATTAAGTTGATATCTGGGGTAATATATTATCTAAGATAACAATCCTTAGAGCCCCTCTCTTCAATTCCTTACTTAAGAACCTTTGAAAAGATACTACCTCAACATTTCTTCCCTTGCTCATCACTTTATTCATAGCCCCTAAATAGTCTTCATCACCAGATACCAGTATTGCTACGTCATATACGTCTTCCCAAGCCATACCTATAAAGTCAACAGCCAGTGCTACATCCACCCCCTTCTCAACCGTTCTAATCTTTCCAGTCTCTGGATTAATGCGTGTCTTCAACGGTTTTTCAACCACCTGAATGCCTATGTGTCTCAAGTAGTCAAGAAATCTGATTTGTGATCCTTTGCCTGGCGGGACTGGCTTACTACAATAGTAAATTGTTCTCACGAGACTTCGACCATCTGCCAAGAGATTAATCAACTTTCGGTAGTCTATTCGATATTTAGTGTTATTCCGTAGATTGTAGTCTCTCAAACCCCAGTGAATGTTTGAACCATCTATGAAGATCATTATTCGAATGCTTGAACTCATGAAAGACAATTTAGTAATCACTTTGATATATGTTTTTCAATGAATGATGGCTGCACTAGCCCTCGTTGTATATTTGTGGTGGCATGCCACAACCGAAAAGGTTCTATCCATAAGACATTTTAGTACACAAGTTACTACTTATTTTGCTTGGTGATTTCTCTGTATCAGAAGATTGAAATAAAGAATTTCAAGAGCCTTAAAGCGGTCTCAATCAGTCCCAGTTTGATAACAATAATTACAGGAGTTAACAGCTCTGGGAAATCGAGTATCCTGCAAGCATTGATGTTGCTAAAACAATCTATAAATCAGAATATTTTGCAAGTTGAAGGCCCTATTGTAAATCTCGGGAACTGTCGAGAGCTTGTTTTTGAGGGAAGCAGCTCTCAGCAACTAGGCTTTAGACTCTCAGGCTTTCTGAAGCCTTGGAGCGCTTTGGAGTCTTCCACTCGGGAAATGGAAAGATTGTCTTACGATGTTGCGTGGTCATTCGATTCAGATGGCAGAATGACAGAGGTGCAAACATCCATAGATTCTGAATTTGCTTCTCTGAAAAGTTATTGGAACCAGTTTGAAGGATCTAGAACCCAGAGGACACAAGTAGGAACTTTCACTTTTGAAATTGACGGTCTAAACAATATAGCTGTGCCCCTGAATTTGATAACGTCATTGGATAGAGGAGACCAAGGGAAAATCGGAAGAGATATTCAAAGATTATTTCTTGCTTTTCAAAGGCAACTTGAGCTGACTTTCATAGTTCCTCCATTTCGTGGTCAAGACCTTCCTTGGTATGATCTTCGAGTGCGACCAGAGCTTGATCTAACTTCAACTGGAGGCTCACCAGATCAAGCTTCAAGAGTGGCCTCTACAATGGCATACAGACGCGAATTGGAAGCAAAGATTTCTAAATGGATTGAAAGGATAACTGGTGTTAAGGTCAGCGCAGAACTAGTCCCGCAAAGACGCATTACTGTACGGGCACAATCCATGTTACCACAAAATCGTGAGGTTAGGGTTAACATTGTCAATGAAGGTTATGGATCAAACCAGTTAGTTCATTTGATGACGCAAATAGCATTAGCACCAGAAGGTAGTTCAATTTGTATTGACGATCCAGAAATTCATCTGCATCCGAAAGCACAGGCTGAACTTGCAGAAGTTCTTCTTGAAATAGCCAGAGAACAGCAAAAGCAGATCATATTAACCACGCATAGCGAACACATACTTTTCAGATTTCTAAGTTCTGTAGCTGAGGGAAAGCTTACTCCCGATGAACTGGCAATCTACGACTTTGTCAAGAAGGATGGAGTGACTATGGAAAGGAGACTGAAGATTGATGAAAGGGGAACATTAGAAGAGGGATTGCCAGGTTTCTTTGAAGCTGACATTGATGAATTGAAAAAATACTTAGAAGCCTTGGTCGAGAAGGAAGAGAAATGAAAAATGCCTTCGTTCTTGATCTAAATATAATACCTCATGCTTGGCTTGGAAAAAATGAACATGACTTAGTAGACTATTCCTCAGCGCTTCTTATACTGAATATCATTGAGAACTGCCACAAGATAATTGTTAACAAATACCTGTTGAGAAAGTACGCCGAAAAGGCAGACCAGATGAAAGTTTTGCACAAAGGAGCCAAAGTTCTCAATGTAATCAATGTAATACATCAAGCGATGACAACATACGGAAAGGTGAAATTCGATAGTGATGAATTGAACGTACGTTTCCCTATTCATAGCTTTCACGACGACGATATTCCAGTAGTTACCCCAGCAGCGAGGAACCACGCGATCCTCGTTACCAGTGATGACAATCTAGTAAGGAAACTCAGAGAAAGCAGCATAACTCAATCGTTTAAGATGAAGGCTCTTAGACCTAAAGACGCTATTCAATACGCACAAGCAACGAATACAGATTAAGCTGGCGCGCGCAAATCATAATATATTCAAAACAATCACTTTTTTTGGTCGGTGACAGCATGAGAAAGGAAAAGCTGGAGAAAGTCGTGAAACACCTTGAGGAAGCAATGAAGGAGTTAGGTTCTGCGACCGTAGATGATGAAAGAATTATGTCGAGATACCTCGAATATCGAGTTGCTCTAGAGCTAGCGAAACGAGGGCATGTTGTCCAAGTTCTAAATGAAAGAGATGCAAAAAGAGCTGATATATATCTCCCAGAAGATGGCATCAAGATCGAGGTAAAGTCCGGGAAATTCGTGTACGGCTCAAGCTGTGCTTCTTTTGGAACAGGTAAACAAATCACAGAAGACAAATTTGACTACTGCGTTTTCGTCCCATATCGTGATAATAAGATTAAAGAGTTTCTGGTCTTTAGCAGAAAAGAGCTAGTAGAAGTCGCTGATAGACCACTGAAAAAGTTTGCTAGGTTCCCGAAAACAAATCCATGCATGATCATTAGGTGCGATAGCTATGAAGACCTTAAAAGTCACCTTGAGTCCTTTGGGGAGGAAATGCTAGAGATCGAAGAGGAACTTCACAAACATCCCGAAAAATTCGTGGATAGATGGGATAGAATAATTCGGAAATAGAGTATGTGTAGATTTGGGATTCATAATCTTTTCAAGTGGTCATGTGGAACCCCCGTCATGGGTTAGCACGCGACTGAAACTTATTCTTGTAACATCATACTTCGTACTCATTGCCAGTTCAGTAATCAACAGTACAAACGCAACGACCGAAACCTCCTCCGTCCCTCCTAAAACTGACCTCACAAAGTCTCTAACCCTCAAAGAGAACGACAGGGTTTACATAGGCTTCTCAGTCATCGGCGAAACAACAACCCAAATAGACTTCTACATCACCAATCCAGAAGAAGACATAACCCACCCCCACAACAACACTGGCCACGTAAGCCTCTCCTTCCTCACAACAGAAGCCGGCACCTACACACTACACTTCGACAACACCCAATTAGCAGAAACCAAAACCATCACACTCAACTACGACGTTGAACACTACATACTCGGCATGCCCCAAGAAATGTTCCTCACCACAATAATCGCCATCATCTGCATACTCGCAGTCGCAGCCTTCATTTTCTTCGGAAAATCCAGATACTAACGTTTCTATCTGGCGATGATCTCCTGCGTCAGCGTCTTCTCTTTCATTGCCATCGCTTGGAATCTGAGCCTTGGAGGAGCTTTGGCTGATGCTGGTCTCAGTTCAGGCTCGACCTTGACCCAGATTGGGAACTTACACTTCAGCGCTGTTCCTTTCATTATGGCTTCTCCTTGTGGCAGAGAACCGAGAAGCTCGACGAAGTGTTCTCCTACCACTTCCTGCAGCCTTCTCTTGTCTATGTCCTCTAGCGCGTGGGAGATCGTGTTGTTGGCGCATTGGGTTATGACTGTCTTGTCTACTGTGGCTAGGCGTTGGGTTACGATCCATAGGCCTACTCCGTTTCTTCCCCCGTTGGTAGCTATCTCCTTCACTATTGACAACAGTCTGCTCCTGCTGTCTTTGTCTCCTATGGAGAACTGGGTCCACTGCGGGG
>JAUQYT010000365.1 GCA_030587605.1 Candidatus Njordarchaeum guaymasense | reverse complement strand
TGTGTACGAGAATGTTGCATATCCTCTAAAGATCAGAGGTCACTATGATGACAGTAAGGATCTCAAAGTGAGAGATGCACTGAAGCTTGTAGGTCTCTCCGGGTTTGAGAGGAGGCAGGCCACAGATCTATCTGGGGGGGAAGCTCAAAGAGTAGCCTTGGCGCAGGCGATGGTATATACGCCTGAACTGCTTCTGTTGGATGAGCCTACTGTGAATCTTGACCCGAGGAACGTATCGATCATAGAGAGCGTGATCTCAAAGATCAATCGTGAATTGGGAACAACGATCATAATTGCAACTCACAATATGCTTCAAGCTGAACAACTTGCGACTAGAGTGGCTGTTCTTCGTGAAGGTGAACTGGCTGAAATCGGAGATGTCAAGGAAATCTTCAGAAAGCCCTCAGATCTCTTGGCGAGTTTTGGACGGGTTCTCAACGTATTCACTGGACAATCTCAGCTTACGGAAGAAGGCACGGCAATAATCGATATTGGCGGAGCAGTCAAAATAGAGGCTCTAACTGCGAAGACAGGAAGCATAACCGTATTCATCAGACCTGAAGAGATAATCGTTTCGAAGAGCCCCATTGTCTCAAGCGCTAGAAACCTACTGAAAGGAAAAGTCGAAGAAATTCTTGACCTTGATCAGTTAGTGCAGTTAAAGGTGGATGCGGCGAGGCAGTTCACAGTCAACATTACTAAGAAGTCATTCCAAGAGATGAAGATTGACCTCGGCTCAGACATATACCTTACCTTCAAAGCGTCATCTGTACACATTATGTGAACGTGAACAGAGCAGATCTAGAGAATTTCCGATTTGAGCCGTCTAGGAATTGCCTCAGTCGATACGGTGCGCATAAATAGAGTCTTCCGCAAGTTTTGATTAATATATCGGATCTGCGGTGCAGGTAGGGAGCGGCTTACGGCAGTAAACGGTAGGAAAGAAAATGGGAAAGTATAGGTGTACGGTTTGCGGGTACGTATATGACCCGCAAAAGGGAGACACGGATTCTGGTGTCAAACCGGGAACACCGTTTGAGGAGTTACCTGATGACTGGGTGTGCCCTGCATGTGGGGCTGATAAATCTGCATTTGAGAAGGAGGATTGAAAATGGTTGTCCGAGAATTAAAACCAAGTGTTTACTCAGTGGGTGCGATAGACTGGGACAGAAGGTTGTTTGATGAACTTATACCCCTTCCGGATGGGACAAGTTACAACTCCTACTTGATAAAAGGTAGCGAAAAAATAGTTTTGATAGACACTGTTGACCCAACTAAAGAGCATCAACTCGTAGATAACCTTAGAGAATTGGGCATCAAAAATATAGACTATGTTGTTGCAAACCACGCTGAACAGGATCATTCGGGTGCAATACCTAAGATTCTGGAGCTCTATCCAAATGCTAAGGTACTGACAAGTCCGAAATGCAAAGAAATGCTCAAGGACTTGCTACTGATTCCTGAAAGCAAGTTTAGGGAAGTAAATGATAGGGAGGCTGTATCGCTAGGAGATAGGACACTAGAGTTCATCTACGCCCCATGGGTTCACTGGCCAGAAACTATGTTTACATATCTGAGAGAGGATAAGATTCTGTTCACTTGCGATTTTCTAGGTTCTCATCTCGCATCAAGCGACCTATTTGCAACTGATGAAGCGGTAGTATATGAAGCTGCTAAGAGGTACTACGCAGAGATAATGATGCCCTTCAGTGCTGCTGTAAAGAAGAACTTGAAAAAGATAAAGGATCTTGACATAGAGATAATTGCAACAAGCCACGGCCCAATCTACAACAAACCAGAATTCATTCTCAACGCTTATAGAGATTGGATATCTGACGAGGTGAAGAATGAAGTAGTTCTCCCTTATGTCTCAATGCATGGTAGCACAAAGAGAATGGTCGACTACTTCGTGGATGCCTTGATCAAGAGGGGCTTGACTGTAAAGCCATTCAATTTGACAAGAGCAGATATTGGAGAACTTGCAATGGCTCTCGTAGATGCAGCTACCCTAGTAATTGCCTCGCCAACAGTCCTGATCGGCCCACATCCAAGTGTTGTTTATTCGACCTATCTTGCAAATGCTTTAAGACCGAAACTGAAGTTTGCATCCATCATTGGATCTTATGGTTGGGGTGGCAAAATGCTTGAACATATTACCGGGTCACTCAGCAATCTGAGGGTGGAGATACTCGATCCAGTTGTCATAAAAGGGCTCCCGAAAGACGAAGATTTCAGGGCATTAGAAAGACTGGCGGATAAGGTTCTGGATAAACACAAGGCTCTAAATCTAATCAAGCCTTAGAATCGAGATATGCTTAACGTGAGCATAGGCTTCCTATCTCGATCATATGTTCTTTTTTCCACTCATTTCCTCGATGGTTATTTCTCCGACTGCAACTCGGTCTACCATCGCTTCGTCAATACGTTCAGCGGAACCGCTGGTATCATACTTGCTCACCATCGCCTTCAGGGCTTCCAGTTTCTCTTTCGCGTCTTTTAGGAATCGCACTCTGCCAAATACTATTACGCTTCTGTAATGTATGCTGTAGTCGCAAGGCCGTGGCGAAGGTACCAAGTTGTATTCATCTACCTGAAAGCATACGCGGGGGTTCACCTTCATGTTTTCAAGCTTCTTGCCCTGAAGGTGGCTGTGGAAATAGATCTTGTCTTCAACATGAAGGAAGCATATCGGAACTACATAAGGCTCGTCTCGATTGCAGGTTCCCAATCTTCCTACCTGCGATTTGGCCAACAGCGCCTCCATTTCATTCCTAGTCATCGATTGTTTGACCGTAACCTCCACCCTCTTCTGGCTAAGACTCCTACGGACGTACTGACAAGTATGACCTATTGAAACTTGTCGTATCAGGAGAGAAGACCTTAATCTGTTGTGTTGCATTTTCTAACGTTTGTCCGCGATAGTATTTGGGATCGAAACTGAACAGGATGGAATGACCAGAATGGACAGGTTCTTCGATGTGGTACTGGTTCGCTCCCCTGCTAGTAGTTACGTCAATTGCGTCTCGACCAATCCGGATAAGGCTGATATTGATGTAAACCTTGCGAAAGATCAGCATAAGGAGTATGTTTCAATTCTAAAAGAATCAGGACTACGCGTTATCGAATTTCGTCCATTAGAGGATTTTCCTGATTCGGTTTTCATGCAGGACCCTGCACTGGTTGGATCGCGTCGAGCCGTGATTGGTAGATTCGGTGAGAGGATCCGGAGGGGAGAGGAGAAAGCTCTGCATGACGACTTGAGAGACCATAGAGTTGAGGTTGGAAAGATGCATTTCGTAAGCTCCCCTGGCACCTTGGAGGGAGGCGACATTTTGGTTACTGACCACGGAATCTTCGTAGGAGAATCTCGAAGGACGAACAGGAACGGCATCGGGCAACTCTCCACATACCTAGACAACGTTGAGGTAAAGGCGGTCAAGACAGATCTTCTACACCTTCTATGCGGTTGCTCCTATCTGAATCAAGAAACGATGATCATAGCGCCTGACTTGGTTAGTCCAGAACTTTTTCCCGGCTTTCGATTTGTCACAATACCCCGTGAGGAAGCTTACGCGGCAGATGCCCTGTACCTTGGTGAAGGGAGGGTTCTTGTCCCATCTGATTTTCCGAGGACTATCATGAAACTGAGAGACGCAGGCTACAAACCGACTGAAGTAGAAATGTCTGAGTTCTACAAGGGAGATGGAGGAGTAACCTGTCTCTGCTCGCCAGTTTACAAGCTGTTCTAGGCCGTTCTACACATCGTTCCAATGAATGCGCACGTTCGGACCCAACGCGTCGCTCAGTTAGAATGTAAACCAGAAAGGAACCGCGTATGGCTTGAGTGGTGCGTATGCACAATTCTATCATGGCCTACTGTCAGGGGATTCTTCCCCTAATGGAGGAAATGAACTTGTGTGTGATAGTGCTCGTGCGTCCGGCTGAATTTGAACCGTTGAATTATTGTATCTGT
>JAUQYT010000327.1 GCA_030587605.1 Candidatus Njordarchaeum guaymasense | reverse complement strand
TGACTGATGCGCTAAAAACGCTGATATGTCGTATCCCTTGATCCTAATGTTTTTCTCAGCCATCCCTAAGTCGTGCTGAGCCTGTTTGAACCATTTTGTTGCTGTCTCCCTGCTCATCCCGTCTGCCCACTCCTTTGCTATCCGTCTAGTAGATTTCCCCTTTCCTCCTTATATAAGAGCTCTGCGGTAAAACATCTTTCAATAGGTGGTAGGTTAGATTAAACTTGCCTCGCAACAAAGAGTCTGCAAAGTGTTAAGCACTCCCAGAGATTGATTTGTGCAATAGAATATTGGGAGAGCCTAACCCTAACCAATACAGACAACATCCACGTAGTGAATATGCTCTATTTCATAGTTGGCGTGAAAAGACCTAAGATGTTGCCGAAGATATCTTTGAATGTGGCATCCCAGCCGAACTGAGGAATCTCTGTCTTCTTCATCACAGTCTTGCCGCCGGCTTTCACGATCTCCTTGAGTCTCTTTTCGATGTCGTCAACGTGAATGTACAGAATGCATCCGCCGGTCTCTACCTTGTCAACCTTGTTGAAGCCTCCATTGGGTGGCGTGCCCGTGTCGAATAGTGCGTAGTTCATTTCTGGCATCAGATCAACTTTCCATCCAAACAACTTGGAATAGAAACTCTCTGCCTTGTGCAGGTCAGTCACAGGTATTTCCAGATGAACTATGGCATTTCCCACATTCTTTCCCTCCAAGTAATCCTACGAGCCAAGATGGTCTTAAAGTATTTAAGATCATTGCCTAGGCAAGCGCGCGTGTTCCTTCTTTTTGACCAAGGCTTCAGGTACTCGGTTAAGAATCGGCAGGCTCGCCCAAAGGAAGAGAGACGACGCCACAAAAATCCAGAAGACACCGAGCTTGTCCGCAATCACACTTGAAAGCAGGCTTCGAATGCGCTTATTAGGTGACGTGGTTTGGTTTAATGTGGAGGTATCTCCTGCGATTTCCATCTCTTGCCGATACTTCTAACAGCTCCTTCTAAAGCACAGCTTTAAAAGCGCACTCGGCTCCAGAACAACCAGGTAGTCGAATTGGGCGCATTGAGCAGAGTTAGAGAGTGGTTGTTGAGAATTGTAGGGTATCTGATTCCTCTTGTTCAATCGCTCCCATCTCTAGGTGTTTGGACAGGCTTGATGACGTTGCCCTTAGCTACCTATCTGGTCTTGATGTTCACCAGTCTTCCAGCTAGCCTTCCGGCTGCGTTGGCTGAATTCTTTTCGCCTTTCCTTGTGCTTGAGAAAGTGTTTGTTGTTGTTGGCCTCCTGATATTCGTTTACTCTATCGCCTATCTGAAGCTGAAGAAAAGTAGAGGGCTGGTTACGACAGGTCCATATCGGTTGGTTAGACACCCTCAGTACTTTGGGATAATTCTTCTAACCATGGGTTTAACGAGTTTGAGTGTCTGGATCCTAAACAATACGTTTGGTATCGGGTTTTTGGACTCATCGCAGACCATAATGGTATGGTTCATTGAACTGTTAGCCTATGTTGTCCTCGCGCAGATAGAAGAGCTGTTTCTGTCAAGAAAGCATGGAGCTGCTCATGAAACCTATACAAGTCAGGTGTCTTTTCTTGTACCCTATTTCAAAACGAGGCGGCGATCCGTGGATGTCCTCTTTTCCATTCTTGTTCCATCCATTCTCTTGTTTGTTCTAGTCAACCTCCAGACTGCCTAGCAGTTGGCCGCGGTCCTTCTCAGGGCGACAAGAAAACTTGGAGTGTGGACTTCTTCGTTATCTTCTTGGCGCTCATAGGAAATCACAGCGCGCCCTCAAAGAGAGGAGTGGAAGCATCAAAGTCAAAGACGATTTAATAGAAGATCCGAATAATCTGTCAAAGCAATTAGAGGCTAGAATTACCCGTGTACAGTGGTGGGGTTCTGGAAGTGATCCACATAAGCCGACTATGTAAAAGCCACAGTTTACATAAGTAAAGGACAAACACTTTCCCCCCGCCGCCTTAAAACCGTACTTCTAGCTCTCCCTCTCTCTATTCAATAACCTCGATCTACCGATAAAGGGCACTAGCTCGCTCGCTCACGCCAAGGAGTCTTCCAGAAGCAGAAAATAGCAGTGTCCCAAGTGGCGTCAATTCATTTTTGGTAGATGGTACCTCTTCCTCCACAAGTACTGCAGGTCACATATTTGGGAAGACCTTTCCTGAGTCTTCCAGTGCCTTTGCAGGATGGACATTCGTTATTTTCTTCAGAGCCTCGAAGCATGTAGGAGTAGGAGTAAATTGACCGTCTTCCAGTTCCGAAGCACGAGAAACATGTTTCGGTTTCGTATTCTGCAACCGTCCCATGTCCCTTACAATCAGGACATTCGTACGTTGCCACAAGTTGCCACCATTTTCAGGTATAAGTAATTCCAGTATTTTAGGCTTGCAGGGTGGTGCATGTTGAAGAGCGCCCGCACTGAGGCTTAATAGTCTCCACATAGCAACTATGTGGTGGAGTTGTAATAACGTGCCTTCTAAGAGTCACTATTGGAAGGATCCTGAGAAGCATAGAGCTAAGTCAAGGGACAGTTATCGGCGGCATAGACAGCACTTCACAAGGTATGCCAAGGCACACTCCGCTTTGAAATCCACCTGAGTAACCATAACCTACTACTTTTCCGTTCTCTTTCTGGTCAATGCTCCCATCAATTTGACATACAGCGCGCGCCCATGCAACTAGCTCCAAATTGATATTTTGGGTTTGTCTCCTTCAAGCTCAGATTTCACTAGGAGTCGACTGTCAACAATATCCTTAAATAACATCTGTTTGGTATAGCAACTTGGGTCGGCTACGCTTGCTGAGGAGTGCTTAGGGGGCAAGTATACGACTCAGTGTTTACAGGCCTGTGATTATGAAGACAGGGATAGGTTATCGCCCAAAGATAACACTTGCCTTGACTTTGTTTTGGATTGCGAGCATCGAGGTTCCTCTTCTGTTAGGGCGAATCCCTGTTAGTGAGATGTTCATGAGCCTCTACGATTGGCTTATTCCGATAGGGGCATTGCTGGTCACATACGTCATGAGGGCGATGATCGACGGTTTTGTAAAGATGTTCAATCTTCTTGGGGAAAGCCCTGATGACGCAACGCACGGCATCATGCGAATATTTCAGTCTGAGGAGGAATGTGATGATTACCGACATAGAGTGAGGGCAATGATCTTTTCTCCTAAGGAAGTTTTTTTGGGCTCCTCTTAGTGATAGTGGGTTTTACTCTTGTCCAACCTTGGAACTGGCGAATGGTACCCCTTGGCGGCCTTGACTATCGAGGCCAAGCTAACTTATGGACAGCAACAAGGGCCGTGGCAGGTCTAATCTGGCAGTCCATAGCTCTGTTCATCATCGCCACTTGCTTCTGGATTGTGTTCGGGTTGATGAGAGGTGTCAATATGATTGGCAAAACACATGGCACGTCGAATTTCGCCGAATTGGCACACGACCGTGATGTTAGAGACCCAGGGGAGGAAACACACATCACTCGCGCGGTCAGCAGGGCACCTTCGTTCTTTGTTTTACACACTTCAGTAAGGGAGATCGGCGTCTTCATGTATCGAATCTGCTTGAGGATAATTATCGTAGGCTTCATACTAGTACTTTGGTATATCTTGGCGGATTTGACAAATCTCGGGGGCCGAGTTTCGATCACTACGACAGTCGTGTCGCCATCGATACTGCTGATTGCTTCCTTGCTTTTCATAGTTCCTCAGATGAACATACATGGTCTTCTCACCAGGTTTAAGGACAGGACGATCACCGAACTCGAAGCCGCACACGATGAGGTGCGATCTGCATTCTTGGCAAGCATGGGTGATCCAAAGTTTTTTGAAAAAGAGAAAAGATGGAAGACACGTCAAGAGATAAGAGAAGACTCCTCCACAATAAAGGATATGATCTCGGAAGCAAGGGCAAAGGGAACATGGTCATTTAGCTTCCCAGCTGTGCTGAAACTCTTCGGGGCCGCGGCATTGCCGCTGCTCACCGTGCTGATGCAAGCAATCGCCTCGGGAGCAATGCAAGATCTACTCGGCGGAGCGATCTAGACGTTGGCATGATGAAGTACAAAGACTTTGGTCCGCCTTGCTCTCGTCCAGAAAGGGATCTAAGCAGAAGATTCCGTCGTCGTCGGCAGCGAGTCCAAGAATGCTCATGAGCCGACTTATGTGTAGCTTGATAATAGCGCGCTAAAAATAGAGTGGGAGAACAGTGCAAGGGTAACTGCGATGATCTCCCACTTCACTGCATCCAACAATGCCAAATAACGCTTTGTGTTCAAAGCCGTTCCTCGGTCTGCATGCGATCCCTGGTGAAAGCTAACCCCAATACAAGGTGGACAAAGGCAATTGCGAAGCCAAGCAAAGCAATCATCTCACAATAAGACGAAGATGGCTATCGCCGGAACAGCAACCACTTTCAGCATTATGGCGATGATGGTTAGGAGTCCCGTGTTGTCGGTCGTTAGAGCTGCCTGAGGAATGTTTTTGTGGAATAAGAAGATCCTACCGTTCATGCTCTGTTTATAAAGGGGCGGATTCAATATTAATGTAGTTGGAATCCGGTCTGCTTTGTCGTGGATAGGTAGTGAGTTCAGATGTCAAGACTTGAAGCGATTCTGGAGAGGAGAGATCAGAGGAAAAGGAAGCTACAATCGGCTCTAGACTCGATCGTTAGTCAACTGCGTAAAATGGGTTCCATGAAAGTCATTGTCTTCGGCTCACTTGCAACTGGCGATGTCGATGTCAACAGCGACGTAGACCTACTAGCAATAATGCCTGGAACAAGAAGTGGAAAAGAGTGGTCAAAGCTCATCTACGAAAACGTCGAAAGAGGCATCGCCTCAGACATCATCGTATTTAACGAGACAGAGTTTGAGAAGGAACTTCCGCTCAATAGCTTCTTGAGACAGATAGTCAAATCTGGGAAGGTTGTCTATGAAGAGACCAGCCAAAGATGAAGCCACTAGATGGCTTACCCAGGCAGAAGACGAGTT
>JAUQYT010000319.1 GCA_030587605.1 Candidatus Njordarchaeum guaymasense | reverse complement strand
ACCCTCAGGTGCCGAAGTAGTAGCTACCATGGCCAACTCGCGGTCACTGATCTCATAGTAAGCCTTTTCAAAGGTCTCCCAGTTCTCGAAATTCAGGACGTACATTCTCCAGTACAGAGGTATATCCCATTCATAGTTGGGAATCGTACCCCCAGTTCTCCACTTCCAGTCCTTCTGAGCTGGCCACGAGAACAATCTGATGGCGCATTTGGTAAAGACGCCTAGACCACCATAGGCGCCCAGCCAGCCTCTCATCACACCTCTTAGGCTCGGACCTGGACCATCTCCAGTGAACCATTTTCCGTTGTGATCAAAGGAGCCGAGTCTCAATATCTCTCCATCTGGAAGCACCCATTCCACGCCCAAGACGTTTCTACCACTAAAACCAGTGTGAGGGGATGTAAAACCAGGACCAACAAAGGATGTGTGACTCGCCAAGGGAGAAGTCTGTGGCCCTGCGCCCTGAGCGTGGTGCATCAGCCCGTACTTGAAAAGCTCGGATTGAAGTTCCGCATTTGTCACGTATGGTTCTATAACAGCGTACATGTTTTTTGCGTCGATTTCCAGTATGTGGTTCATCCTTCTCAGATCAATTTGAATAGAGTGATCGCTGCTGACACCAGCCCAACGTCCGAGGCCTGTGCTTAGAGCCTTGAATTTCAAGCCCTGTTTGTTGCATAAGCGGACAATCGCCTGTACTTCCTCTGTGGACGCTGGGAGTAGGACAGCTAGAGGTCTTTGTCCAAATCTTTCTGGTTTCTGGCCAGATTTGACTTTGCGGAGTTCTTCGCCCCACTGGAAGGCATAGGTATCCAATATGCCCGGGTCTCTTGTTATGTTTTCTTCTCCAACTATCTTTCTTAGGCTATCATAGGTTTCGTCTTCAAGCATCTACTCTTCGCCTCCAATGCTTCTCAGCACGAGTTCCGTCAGGTCGTAGTATTTCATGGAGGAGTTTCTGGAACTCAGGCCGTCGCGGAAGTTGGTTCCACAGAAGGGGCAAGTTGAGACGAGAGCCTCTGCTCCTGTTGACTCTGCCTCTTCAAGTCGCCTATTTGCTGCCCATAGAGCGAAGTCTGGGTATGCGGCCTTGACGCCTGCGCCGGCGCCGCAGCAATATGCGCACTCGCGGATTCTTTCCATCTCGAGGAGTTTGATTCCCGGTATCTGTTTGAGAACGTTCCTGGGAGCGTCATAGACCCCGCCTGCTCCTCGGCGTTCGGGCTTGGGTGGATTGAAAATGTATACGAGTGTGAGGACTTCGACCTTCTGCCCTTTCCATGGAAGGTAGGGTTCAGCCATTCTGCCTAGATGGCACGGGTCATGATAAGTGACCTTGAGGGGTACGCTCTTGGTGAGTTTTAGTCTTTGCTCCTTCAGGAGATTCTCGATTAATTGTGAGATATGTAGGATCTCGAAGTCGTGTTTCACGAAGCGAGGGTATTCTACTTTGAGCATGTTGTAGCAGCCTGCGCAGCTTGTGACGATCCTTTTTATTCCTGCATCCCTGAACTTCGCCACGTTATCCTCCATTATCTTGATCGCCTTTCTTCTGTCGCCGACTCTGTAAACAGGGCTGCCACAGCAGAATTCATCTGAATCCATAAGCCTGAAGCCCTCTTCGGCGGCATTGAGGATCTTTGCTGTGGCGACTGCAATCTCCTTGCGTCTATATGCAGCTGTGCATCCGACAAAGAATAGGGTAGACGATGATCGATCTACCACGATGTCATCGGGTAGCCACGCAGGTCTCTTCTCAGTAGGCTCACCATACGGATTGTGGTAACGGTCAACAAGATTGATGTACTCTTGGTGCCTTGGCATGGGTCCTGCGCCTGCCTCGACAGCAGCGACCCTGAACTCGTGAATCGCCTCATTTGGTTCGAGATCGTAGACCCACTTGCATGAAACCTCGCATGCGCCACAGTTTGTACATCTATATAGGGCATCGAGCGTTTCAGAAGTGAGCTGCACTCGCCCCTTCTGATAGGCATCAGCCATTATCATTCGACCTCCACCAGAATATGCGTGGAAGTTGTACCTCTCAATTGAGGGGCAGATGTGGGAAAACCGTTTACTTTTGATTTGCAGTTGAGGCAGGAATTTGCAGTTCGAACATCTTACGCAATTGTCCATCATTTCCTCGTATTCTTTCAGTGGCATTATTGTGCCTCCTTGAAGCAGAGTCTGCCAGGGTTCATGATCCCGTTTGGATCAAAGATCTTCTTTACCCGACGCATAGCAGATACTGTAACGGCAGAGCATCGTTCAAAGACTGACTTGGTGAAATGACCGTAAGGACGACTAAAGAATGCTCCCGATTTCAGTAATGCGCCACTTCCTTCTAGACACAGTCTTTTGGCTAGCTCAACGTCCGCCTTGTTGGCTGGATCGTAGAAGATGTCGCACTCGAAATGAGTATTAGTCCCTTGGTTGGTCGGCTGGATGTAGACGCCGACCTGTTCGCTTGGGTACCTATTCTTCTTTGAGGCTGCCTCGAAGGCTGACCACAACTCAGGAGCTGTGTCTAGCGTTGTCAGAGCGAATATCTCCTGGCATCCTCCTGAGAATCGCATTTTCCAGTAAGGCTCCTCGCTGGGGACTCCCACGATTGCTGAAACATCTTTTGCAGAGACATTGCCACTGTTTTCTTGGAGTCTGACGTTGGTCTCAGCTGCGATGTCGTTAGCGTCACCGATTCGGTATTCCAGTTCATCCTTCGCCATCTCACCGTGCCCTGAGAAACTGAGAACAAGGTTCCACGGTGGGGTAGTCTTATGAAGCGCATCGATCTCTTTGCGAGTCTTCTTCAGAGCGCAAGATAAGCTCATTCCATTCAGGATGAAGAGATCGTCACAGAGTTTTCGCTTCATCAAGGCGTAGACGAAGTCCAGAAAGCTCTCGATCTTCTTCGATTGTGCCAAAAATGTTTTCTGTACGCTGGGGGCTTCCTCGCATTTTATCGATGCCCAGGTTACTATCCCGATTGAACCCTGTGAGCCTTGAATGAGCCTGAAAGGATCAAATTGAGAAGGCCCTAGTGGATTCTTCTGAGCCTGCCCTGAAGCCCATTGCTCTTCCAGACTGCCCGGTCCTGCTGCAGAACCCGTTCTGAAGATGTCGCCTCCCCCGAAGACGACTTCGGTGCATAACAGTGGGTCTGACGAGTCCCAGTGATATCTGGGGATTGTTATGGGTTCTCTGTCCAAGCATCCAGCAACAACGGATTTTGAAGACTTTGGCAACAAGGGCAGAAGTGGTCTCAGGTTATGCTTTGCCAGTTCTTTTACGAAATCGGCGTATGTCACGCCTGCTTCTGCCATGGCCACTTTATTTGCTCGATCGACACGCAGGATCTTGTTCATCCTTGATAGGTCGAGAATCACGGAGTTCTCGGATTGTGGGATTGTGTCGCCGCGAATTCTGGGGCCTCCTGAACTCACTGGCACTAGCGGTACAGATTTCTTATTCGCGAATTCCACAACTTCTTTGACTTGCTCAACATTCCGCGGCCAGACGACGCACCTAGGCGTCCGTGTTTCTTCAAGGGTCTTTAATCCTGAGTACTCCTTCAAGATGGAAGGGTCGGTGCTCACGCTTTCCGCGCCGACAATCGTAATCAACATCTCTGCGGGATTCCCTTTCAAGCTATTCATCTCTTCTCACGGATAATTGCAGTTGCTCGTACGTGATACTTAAGCCTGACTGTGTATGCTTCAGGCAATTGGGGGTATCGCGCGCCAATATCAGCGCGGGTTGATCCTACGCATCTTGGCTCCTGCTACACGTACTTCTATATCCTTTCCATCAGTTTGCTTTTTTCAATTGGAATTCTTCCTCAGTTATTGCCCCCATAGTTCTGAGTTCAGCTAGTTTCTTGAGTTCTTTAAATGCGCTAGTTCTTGACGGACTAATGGCTTGTTGGCTCCTTGCTCTGTCCTTTCTTCTAATGACAATTTTGGTCCTTACTGTGGCAACTACTAAGTCTGGCTTCGCAAGATAGAGAAAGCATCCGACCCCGACGGCGTATTTGATTCTGGACACTACGTATCTTCAGCAAAATCTGCGTAGTTCCGAGTAAAGTGGTTGGAATAGCCCGCTGTCAAGGGACATCTACCGGATTCTACTCATCTTGCTTTGGAATTGATGGTAACTCGTTCCCGCACTCATGGCATCTCTTTGCGCCTCTAAACGTAGGCGCTCCACACGCGTTGCACTTCCAGTTCTTCTCTTCCCATTTGACCCACTCTGCGTCGTTTTTTCCTTTTCTGAAGGAGGTCGACCTCAGCATGAATGGTATGGCGACTTTGAACGGGAAGTTCTTGATGTTGTCGCAAGGGAACTCGGAGCATTGATGGCACCCTGAGATTCCTTTCGCGGTAGTGCAACCGCGGATTTTGCATGATTGACAGAATACGATCCTGTTGTCTGACATGCAACCATCGCATTTGAGTGATTCTGGCTTCATCCCGTAGAACGCACCTAGTTTCTGTTTCAACTTCTCATTGTTATGCTTGTCAGCAAAGTAGATTCCACATGCACCGCAATACAGACCGCAAGGCGCAAGCAGATCTGGATTCACCTTCATGCCACTTACCACCGAATACATGTTGGCGTGAAGAGGGAATAAAGTTTTTCAGTATATAACTGGCTAAGTACTTAGAAGTCGGGATAGAGGAGTTGCCAAGAATTCCATCCAATAAAGCTGCGGGGTTCGTGCAAACCGTTTGTCCTAGGGATTGCTACGATACTTGCTTCATGTACGTCCATATGGGCGACAATAATGAGCCGATCAGGATTGAGGGCGATAAAGACAGTCCCATCACGCAAGGTTTTCTTTGTCCCCGTGGGAACGCGGACCTGAGAAGAGCAAATAGTGACCAGCGCGTGCTATATCCGCATGTGAGACGAGGCAATAAGCCTAAAGGCGCATTTGAGCGGATCTCATGGACTGAAGCGCTCCATGTTCTGACTCAAGAACTCACGCGCGTATTGAGTAAACTCGGTCCCGATTCGATGCTGCACCTGGACTATAGTGGAAACCAAGGATTGCTCACCGAATATCTGCCTCAAAGACTATTCTACTCACTGGGTTTCGCCGAGACAGACTACACTATTTGCAGTGCTTCAGGACACCGCGCGCTATCGCTGCACTACGGGCTGTCCTATGGCGTCGAGCCTGACGAGCTTCAAGACATGAAGCTGACTGTTTACTGGGGTTTCAACGCCGCTGTCAGCGCTCCTCACCTTTACACATTGTCGCGTAAATCGAGGGAACACCGCGGCTCAATCATTGCCGTGGATCCAAGGCGGAGTGAGACTGCAGAAACAGCCGATCTATGGATTCAGCCAAGACCAGGAAGCGACGTCGCGCTGGCCTACGGCGTGATGAAGCATCTGATCGAGAACAACCTTACCGACACCGATTTCATCCACAAGTACACTAGCGGTTTCGACAGTCTGAAACAAGAGGTATCCACATGGAGCGCTGACTTGGTTGAGCAATACACGGGTTTGAAGTGGAATAGCGTAGCAGACCTTGCTGAGTTGTACGCACAACTCAAACCCAGCGCGACAATGATAGGGCTGGGGATGCAGAAAAGCCTCTACGGCGCAGAATCCACCAGAGCCGTCTCTCTTATACCAGCGCTTCTCGGCCTGCACAGAGGCTTCTACTACACGAACAGCAAAGGATTCAACATAGACATCCCGTACCTGACCGGGCAGCGTCTGACCACTAAGAAGACTACGGTTGTAAGCCAGGTCGCTCTTGGCAACCACTTAAAGCAAGGCGAATTCAAATTCGTGTATGTCTACAACATGAATCCCGCTGAAACCCTACCAAATCAAAAAGAAGTAAGAGAAGGATTGAGTAGAAACGATGTTTTCGTCGTGGTTCACGACACTCACTGGACGGAGACCGCGAAACACGCCAACCTAGTCTTGCCTGCAGCAACTTTTCTAGAGAAGGAGGATGTCGTGGTCTCATACAGCCACCGGCATGTCAGAAAGTCCAACAATGTCATGGAGCCGCTCGAGGAAAGCAAAACTGAACTCTGGGTAATAGCTCAACTTGCCGATAAACTGGGATTGAAAGAAGACTGGCTACATGAGGATCCATGGAAAGCCGTCGGAGAAGCCCTGAGAAACGCCTTTGAGGATGGAACCCCCTCAGATCTGCAGAAAGGTAAAACCCTAAAGCTCCAGATGAAGCCAAGAGACCAATATCAAACACCCACTGGCAAGATAGAATTCCACGCAACGAAAGCCGAAGCGATGGGCACGACACCACTGCCAAAACAGAATGGTTTGCCCCTGAATGAGGGATTCATCCTACTGAACAATGCCGTCGCCAAGTATACGCACACACAGTTTCGAGACGTATATGGACCAATGCCCTCAACAGTCCTCTTGAACATTGAAGACGCCAAATTGTATGGCGTTCATGACGGCGATATAGTCGAATTGTTCAACGAATGGGGGGCCCTTAGACTAAAAGTAGTTGTTTCAAGTTCAGTTCCCAAAGGAGTGCTATGGTCACCTAGGGAATGCAGAGACTTGAATGGTATACCTCAAAACATCATAATACCCGACACAATTCAGAAACTAGGTGGAGGCTCCACTTTCAACACGACGGTAGTCAAAGTAAGAAAATAACAGGAAAGAAGAGTTACTTGGATCCGAGTTCTCTGCCAGACCCTGTTCTTTTATCCCAGATGTAACCGAGTAGCGTGCCAAAAATTAGAACCCACACAGCCACAGCCACAATGTACATCGCGAAAAATGCACCCGCACCGAAGAGACCCTCCAAACCCGTCACCTGTTGAGGTGCCGTATTAACATCGAGCCACTGAATTTCAATCCCGAAGCTGTGTATCCACTGCATATAGTCGCTCGGAACCATGCTGCTGATCAGTGGCAAGGTGAGAAGCCATGATAGCCCCCATGGGAGCGAGAACACTGAGACCATAGCCAACGCTCTTGCTGTCGAAGACCGACCTGGCAACTCATCGCGAGTACGAGCGTAGACCAAACCTGCACAGAGACCAACCAGAAATCCAACAGCGATGCCACCGAGACTAAGATATTCCACGCTTGAAGTTCCCTCGCCTCTAATCTGACTCGACAACAACGCAGATGCAGCAGTGTAGTTCATGATACTGAATACGATTGCCGAAACCAGTCCAGCGACAACACCTGCCATAGCCCCGACTTTCCAATTAGTCATTTCGTCAACTCATCTCTCACACGATCAATATTGCCGCACTCGCGAATAAAAAGTATGTTCTGTTCCCCGACTCACTATCTCGATTGCATCATCTAGAACTTCAAGCTCGAAGGGCTTTCTGGGCAAACATTAAATCCCTAAACTTGAGAGATATAATACACAACCGTAAACATATTAGGGTGAGGAGACAGTGAAAAGGGAACTGATCGGTTTAGGCATTTCTATCGTTATTGCAGTAGTCTTATTGGCGCCAATTCCAAGTCTCTACAGTCCTTCGTCGCTTCTGGGCTTATCGAACCCTTACACTGGTATTTGGCCAAGTATCTACAGTGGCAGTTACCCAGCCCATGATACAATCACTATTCCCGGACTGGAACACCAGGTAACAGTCATAATAGATAGTTATGGAGTTCCACATGTCTTTGCCGAATCGGAGAAGGACATGGCCTATGTCGTCGGCTATTTGCATGCCCACGACAGACTTTTCCAAATGGATCTGCAGAGGAGACTCGTTGAAGGCAGACTATCTGAGGTTATAGGATCGGCAACGTATGAAGCTGACTTGCTCTACAGGGTTCTGGGTCTCTACAGAGGAGCAAACAAAAGCCTTGAGCTACTACAGAAGATTGCCGCAGGACAGTTCATCAGCTACTATTCCCAGCTCAACGTTTCTCTTGTGAAGAACGATGCTGCAGCAATTCTTCAACTATTAGATGCGTATTGTGCTGGAGTCAACGCTGGCATTGGATCGATGGAGAAAAGTGGCACTCTACCAGTTGAGTTCAAACTCTTGGGATACCAACCCGAGCCATGGACTCGACTCAACGTCTTGGAAATCGATAGACTCATCTCTTGGGGTTTAACCGGGAGCTTCGACGACCTATCGCTCTTCTTGATATATCAAGGACTCATCGGGAAATATGGAGTGCAGAACGCCACGAAGTACCTCCTTGAATATTTCCCAATTGATAGGCCAATCGATCACTACATTATCCCAGACGGCGTAAACCCAATTCACGTAGTCGATCCAGCTGACCCGCCCGAAGGTTCTCCCGCACCATCACAATCGATGAACGTAAATGGTGTCAATGAGATAATAGACTGGGCTAAACAGACAGATCCTTTCTTGGCTCCTATACGACAAGCTCTTATTGGTTCTAATAACTGGGTCGTTGGCGGGAATTTGACAAACACGGGCAAACCAATTGTCTGTAATGACCCACACCTGAGTCTATCAGCTCCTGGGGTATGGTACGAGCTGCACTATGTTGCCAAAGTCTCGGGCAGTAAAGTCATCAATGTTCGGGGCGTGACATTACCTGGGGTTGGATTCGTGGTCATTGGCTCGAATCAGTATGTCGGTTGGGGTTTCACCAACGTAATGGCAGATCACATGGACTTCTACTACTACAACTGGAACAGCGTAGGGCAGTACTTGTACAAAGGAAGCTGGAGAAACGTGGAGCAGATTTCTCAGGAGATCCTCGTCAAGACCGATGGGGGAGTCGAGAAACATTCCATTACATTGAACTTCACAGTCCACGGACCCATTGTTGAGAGAGGCGGAGTGAGATTCGCCGCAGAGTGGATGGGTGAGAGATACGGCTCCACCGAAGCAATTGCGCTGTACAAGTATGCCCATGCTAGCGACGCCTACGACTTCTTGAAATCGACTTACTACTGGCAAATGCCACCACAGAACCATGTTTTCGCCGACATCTACGGGAACTTCGGTTATAGGGCTGCCGGATGGTATCCAAATAGAACTTATCCTGATGGAACTATGGCAATAAGCGCATCTAATCCAATGACCGCGCTGACAAATAGATTGCCGCTCAATGGAAGCGCCTCAAATGTCATCGAGTGGAACATAAACCATTGGATTGACTCGAACCAGGCCCCAACATTGTGGAATCCCAAACAGGGTTACGTTGTTACTGCAAACAACAGACACGCTTCCAACAACACATATCCGTACTGCTATGACATAGCCTGGGGTTACGCAGACTACTACAGAGCGTACCGAATAGATCGCGATATTAACCAAACGATTACCGCGAACGGTAGTGTTTCTGTAGAGGACATGAAGAAGATCCAGAACGATGTCTTCTTAGTTCCGGCATCAACACTCGTACCCAAGATCCTGCAAGCCTATTCAGGGGGCGCTAGCGGCGACACCCAGGCTGCCTTAAACACTCTCAACGGATGGAATTACACTATGCTCACAGACTTGGCTGCTCCAACGATCTTCGTCGAATGGCTTCCGATCTTCAAGAACATGACGTTTGCAGACGAATTCATAAGTATAAACCAGACAGTCACGGGCTTCAGAATCAGCAAGGGTGACCTCAACGACATTGTGAACTCGGTCCCAACAAACTCTCTTGAGGCTCTCACACTACTTGATCCAAGCAATCACTGGTTTGACAACGTCTTCACAAGTGGAACGATAGAGAACGCGACTACAATCATACGTGCCAGCTTGGAGAGAGCTATCCAAGCGCTAAAGACTAAGTACGGGGACGACATGACCCAATGGAAGTTCGGAAACGTGCACAAGTTGCAGTTCAACCACCAACTCCTGAGCTGGTTCGACTATCCCCACTGGAGCGCGTGGGGTTATAGTGATTGCGTTAACAACATAGCAAGCACTGGTAACAGTGGACCTTCTTGGAGGGAAATCCTGAACTTTGATAACCTCGACCAGAGCTTCTGCATAATACCTGGAGGACAGTCAGGATCCCCCATAAGCCCGCACTACTATGATCAGCTGAGAATGTGGCTCGATGGACAGTACAAATCTATGACTTTCCCTGCTACCAGCGTGGCTGTGACAGACGTAGAGAGTGTTCTCGTGTTTGTTTCGGGGTGATAGAATGGAGAAGCTTACATTCCCGCCACTCTTAATCTTGACATTCTGTGCAGCGACCATTCTTCAACTTACAACAATCTGGCAGTTGACTGTAATCGCAGGGCTCATCGCTGGGATATTTGCCAAAGACTTCAAAACCGCCATCCTATCTGGCGCTTTTGGTTTCCTTGCGTCTTGGTTGTTTTTCTTCCTTATACTATCCCAAGTGCCAAACAATCTTGCGATAGCCTTCTCTATTTTCTCAATGTTCTTTGGTATCGGACTCATACTAACAATCGTGCTCGGAGTGACATGCGCCTCAATTGGCTACTTCTCGATGGCAATGCTAGAGGAAAGTAGAGGGAAGCCGAAAAAAGCAAAATCGAAGCGCTGAAATATACTCTCCCTCTTTTTTTGATCTTTTTCTTGATCCTTTTGGGCGTCTGAACCCTGGTCACAGAAAATGTGAGATAAGGAATCGCTCTTTTGCTCAATCCCTATCGGCCCGTGCTCCACTTATACTCTCCGAGCGTCCGCTCCAAGTTGAATTGTAGCATCTGTTTTGAACGATCGTATTCCTTGGCTTCTTTGAGCCTTCTGAGTACTGGAAGAGCAGGCTCCCCTTCTCTCCACAGTGTTTCAAACCTCTGGTGAAGATTCTTGGCCAGTGAACTTTGATTCATCCAAACCGCGATCTGTGAACTTGCTTCTCCTGGCCACACTACTACAGCGTCGCTCTTGTCCAGAACCGAAAACCTCATGCCGCTGTATTCAAGGTACTTCACTTGATTGCCTAGCTTGATCAACTGCTCATACTTGTCCAGTTCTCCAGGCGTCCACTGAGGCGTGATCGGCCCAACGATTCTTACAGATCTCCTATTTTTCAGCGCCTGTTCCATTGCCTCTACGATCTCTGTCTCGGCAGGTCTAGTCGCGGGGGTTGCTACCACGAACTCCCTTCCTATATTTCTAATTGCGTTGCAGTACTTGGAGAGGAACCCCCCGTCCCTTGAAGTCACCCAGACTTTCTCAACGACCGCGCCTGCTTCTCGGATCCATTCGTGGAGCTTGGAGAGGAAAGAATCCCGTCTCTTGGACATCCAACCTTGTTCCAGACGCCCAAATCTAATGCTTTCGAGATCAATGCGGGCAAAGTTAGACGGGGATAGGTAGTGTCTGCATTCAGAGGGAGAAATGCCTAACACTATAGTTAAGAATTCGACCAGTTGATTCCTACCCTCAATATTAAACATGCTGATCCCACTTCACAAATTGGTGCAAGGGGGTTAATAAGGTTAGCCTTTTCACGGTCGCTCAGCTCAGAAACTTCTGCCAGATGAGTATGGCGAGAAGCATATAAGTCGACCGAAGCAGACTATCCCCGTGTTCACTATGCCTTGGAAACGAGCAGACCTCGGAATCTTTCAGCCAATAGTCGCTCCTTGGTATGACGCCCTAAAGAACCCAGGGGATGCTCAGAACCATGTTCTCTTGGAGTTGGCCAAGGAGTACGGGAAAACGCGCTATGGAAAGAACCACCACGCTCCTGAAGTAGAGGATGCCACAGGCTTCAGATTGAATTTTCCAGTTATTGATTATCAGGCACTCAACCCGTATTTGGCTGACGTCAGGAAAGGAGACTACTCGGCAATTCTCCCCGAGCCACTCGTATGTTGGGTTATGACTAGGGGTTCAACCGGGCGCGCAAAAGTGCTGCCCGCAACGCGAAAGCACCTTGAGCAAATCCTCACATGTGGAGCGAGAGCACTCATCAACTATGTGGTGAGAAAGAGGGACATCGACATTCTCGACGGGAGGATCCTCAACCTCAATTTCCCATCCACTGTCCACACAGTGACCGTAGGTAAGCAGAGCATGACCTATGGTTACAGCTCAGGCACGTACGCAAGGTTGAACCCAGCTCTCGGCAAGGTTAGCCTTCTACCGAGACAAGAGGAAGTAGATGCGCTCGGGTCGGGGATCTCTAGACGCGACTGGGAGAGACGATTCGAGTTCGTATACAGGCAGGCGCTGAACGAGAACGTGACAGCTGCGATGGGCGTCACCCCTGTGATTTTGTCGTTCGCAAGGTACGTCAAGGAAAGGCATGGTAAAAAGCCCAAGGAATTATGGAAACTGCGCGCTTTGTTCTGCACAAGCGTGCGGAAAATACAGTTCAAGTATGCGCCAATACTCAAGAAGTACTTCGGTGAAGTGCCTATAGTGGAGATATACAGTGCAACTGAGGGAGTTTTTGCACAGCAACTCGATGACCTACCATATGTGACGCCTAACTACGACAGTTACTTCTTTGAAGTGGAGACCGGTCACGGCACAAAGATGCTCCACGAGATGAAGCGTGGCGAGTGGGGCAAGCTAATAGTCTCATCCTGTATGTTTCCAAGATATGATATTGGAGATATGATAGAGGCTGCTGGAAACAACTATTTCCGCGTCTTTGGGAGACGGAAAACCCTCACAATACTTGAGCATAGGCTGTACAGACTATTCTTCGGGCATTTTGTCTAGGTCTTTGGATGTCTTCTTGAGGCAGCTCTCGCTCCAAGGATTGCTGCAAGTATAATCATCATGAAGAGCACGGCGAAGAACATGCCCCATGCAGTTGCCGCATTGACGTAGCCAAGCACCTGAAGATAGAATGAAAAGCCCAAGAAGAATAGGATCATGCCGCCTACTAGGGGTCCAATGTAGCTGTACTCGCGGGTCTCACCTTTTTCTTCCTTCTCTTTCTTCTCTCCCTTCTCTTCCTTTTCGTGTTTCTCGTGTTTCTCTGGTTCCTCTTTTTCTCCTTTCTCCGCCTTTTCTTCTCTTCTTCTGGCGCGCGCCTCCGCCCTTGCTTCCCTTCTCACTTCCCTTGGTTGCTCTCTCCTTGCCTCGGGTGGCGCCGCTCCTTCTTCGACTTTCAGAGCTGCTCCGCAGTTCGGGCAGAAGGTACTTGTATCCTCCACTCTGGAACCACAGTATGGACAGTAGCGCATTGGACTCACCTTTTTACGTTCTGTGAATTTATTAAGCAACAGATATTTAAGCACTACGCTATGTGTAAAATGCATTGAAAAGCGTTATATATGGTCACGTAGTGAAATATTGCTGTTGAGGCGATCAAGTTGAACGAGAATATCGAGGTTCGCCGGCGCAGATACAATGAAGGAATCCTTGGCGCGCTATTCGCGTTGCTTTTCCTATCAGTTGTAGCCGCGGTTTTTTCACTGGTGCCCGGTTTCAATGTCAGCATTGTTAGTTTCTTCCAAGACTTTACAATCACGCAAATCCCGAACACTAGTTTGAACGTTTTTGCGCCTGCAGCTCCAAGCGCCCACGCGGCGCTCTATGCTGTTGTAGCATGGTTCTGCTTGATCTGGGGGATCGCCCTATTCTTCATCCTGGGGATAAGATTTGCTGTCGGTTCACCTAGAGGGAAAAAGGCTGAAACCTTCACCAGCATAATCTTCTGGTTGGGAGCATATTACCTAATCAACACATACCTGAATGTCGCAACGACGATAACACTGTGGTTCGTCTTCTGGGCCGTATTGGCGATGCTTTTAGGTGGGTCTCTAATAATCAGAGCTGTCATTTTAGTGATTACAAGGTAGAGTCCCATTTTGACCTTCCAGCCCACGCTTAGTTGCTCTTCAGAGCTTTTGAAATGCCGGAGAGCAGATTCCTTGCGTTCTTGAAAACCCCCCTGACGCGACAGAGAGTCGCATGTTAGCCGGTGAACGCTACTTAGTTATAGAGGGTTTGAGAGATAAGTGAGAGAGTCGCGTTGTGGTGAGTTGAATCATGATTACACGGGAACAGTATGAAGCTGCTCAGAAACGCGCCAAGGAGATGCTGGATCGCGCAGGCATTGTCCTCACCTCCCAAGAAGTTTCACAGATCGAGGTAGCTGACCTTGGTCTCAGCGACCTTGAGCATATAGGCGTGGAACTCGTAGTTTATGTAAACACTGAACGAGTCTGTGCCAAGGAGTTGGTGCTCTTCCCTCTCCAGATATGCCCCGAGCATAGACACCCACCAGTGGGAAGAGATCCCGGTAAGGAGGAGACTTTCCGCTGCCGGTGGGGTGTGATCTATCTCCACGTTCCTGGGAAAGCTACTCCTCATCCCAAGGCAGTTGTCCCTGCCAAGTATAGGTCACACTTCACTGTCTGGAATGAGATCGTCCTAAACCCTGGAGACCAGTATACGCTTCCGCCAAATACGTGGCATTGGTTTCAGGGCGGAGATGATGGGGCAATAATCTCCGAGTTCTCTACACGGAGCCGCGATGAGACCGACCTGTTCACGGATCCGAAAATCAAGCGCCAGACTGCTATCACAGATTAATTGATGACCGCAATACAAGTACATGAATTAGTTCGGGCGCTATTAAGGAAAACTTTAAGACTAGATTGCGGAGAATAGGGGTTTCAATCAAGGCTCGAACTTAATGCTGAGCATCATGATGTTGGGGGGTCTAGCGTGGCAACAGCGCAACCTAGACAGGACAAGGACGCCAGCAGTCTGTATAACAGAGGTCTTGCGCTTCTCAAGACGGGCAGAATCAAGGAAGCACTAGATTACTTCAATAAGGCAATTGAGGTAAACCCGCAGCTAGTCGAAGCGTTGGTGAACAAGGGCGTCGCACTCCACGGGCTTGGCAAGGTTGACGAAGCACTCAAATTCTACGATAAGGCGATTCAAATCAACCCAAAACACGCCGAAGGCTGGACTAACAAAGGCGTAGCCCTATACGAAACAGGCAGAGTTGAAGAGTCGCTGGAGTGCTACAACAACGCCACCAAGATAGACCCGAAATTCACGCTAGCGTGGAACAACAAGGGAGTCGCCCTAAGAAAGCTCGGCAGATACGAGGAAGCAACAAAGAGCTACGACAAGGCGATCGAAATAGAACCGCGCCTCGCAAGCGCATGGGTCAACAAAGGCGCGGCCCTCAGCCAGCTCGACAGATACGAAGAGGCAGTAAAATGTTACGACGAAGCAATAAAGCTAATCCCCATGTACTTTGAAGCATGGTACAACAAGGGATCAGCCCTCCACGAACTCAAAAGGATCGAGGAAGCAGTAGAGTGCTTTGACAAGGCGACCAAGATGAATCCAAAGGACGTCGACGCGTGGTACAGTAAGGGCGCTACCCTCGCCGAGCTTGGCAAGTCCCAGGAAGCGCTGAAATGCTATGATGAAGCGCTGAGAATAGATCCATCTTATCAAGATGCTACGGATGCCAGGAATAAATTGCTAGAGAAAGAATAGGCAATTCCATCGAAGAAGGCGCTTTGTGAGATTGACGGAACCAGCTACCCTAGCCAAACGAATAGGACAATTCGAGGAGACAGTTGAGATTGGCTCTCCACCAGTTTCTATTCTGGTGTTACCGCGTGGCGGTCGGGTTCTCGGTGTAGACCTAGGGAGAGGGAATCTGCTTTGGGTGAACCCTCACATCAACGATGTCTTGAGGAAGGGAGAGTGGAACACTGGAGGAGTTCGCACGTGGGTTTCTCCTGAACGCGCATTCTTCTACGACAACCCAAAGAAATTCCAGGGGTGGCGCTGCCCACCGGGGATAGACCCAGCGAAATACAGGGTCGTGTTAAAGAAGACTCATGCAGTGGAACTTGAAAGCGCAATTTCCGCAAAAGATATGATTTCAGGAAAAACACTTCGCGGGAAAATCAGAAAACGGATGGAACTCAGATCAGTCAGGCAAGAGGAACACTCATTGACTGCGCAGCTACTAATTCGGGATATCCTGACGGTTCGTAACTTCAAGTCTCCTTTTGCTTTGTGGGCCCTGGCGCAAGTTGCTCCCGGCGATGACGGCCGAGGGACAGTTGTCGTTCCAGTAATCAAGAGCTCTAAACCGGTACATTACTTCAATCCTATTCCGGGTTCACATCTCCGACTCTTCAAGGATCACGTTGAATTCATGATTGACGGGAAGAAAGAGCTAAAATTAGGGATCCGCCCTGAGGATCTGCCAAAACCTAGAGAGCCCCGGCTAGAATACAGATACAGGAAAGACGGGAGAAACGTGCTCATCACGATGTCTTCGCGGACGGGTGCCGCTCGACAGGATGAATGCGTAGATCCCGCGAAGGCAAACCCGAATGGTCCAAAAGCTGTGATACAGTCGTGCAACTCCGAGCTGGAATCATCTGGACTATGCTTCGGTGAATTGGAGATTCAAGGGGCAAGAGCAAGAGTGCGACCAGACGGCACAGCCCAAGCCGAACAGGAGATTAGAATTGACTTTCTGATGTCAACAGGTTAGATTTGGTCCGACGGCAGCTTTCCAGATTCTCAGTCCAAGATATGATATGCTCCGTGCGATTTTAAGAGATCAAACATGATCCGGGTCGCGTCGAGTGATCCTTCTTTCATAACTGTTTCGTGGTTGAAGGCACAAATCACTGTCATTGGAAAATCTAGCACTCTATGAAGCAGTTGTTCATAGTCGAGGAGTTCTTTTACCAGCCTTTCCTTGAAGAAGAACTCCATCTCCCCTGTCACTCTGAGGGCTTTGAATCCGTTCGCTTCTGATTTCTTGGATAGATTCTTCCACAAGTCGATGGTCGTCAAAGCTCTGAACCGGCCATCGATTACGTACCAGTCTCTGTAATCAATTATCATCAGAGCCCCCTCTTCCTCGTATCGGTCCACTTTGATGCCGAACTTCTTCATAGCCTGCCTAATCTGCTCGGGGGTCTCTTCACTAGCAACGTATGCTCCTGCTTCACCTTTCTCTAACCCTGCCTTGAGATATGTGAAGAGGATCTGGTGTTTTTCTTCGAGGGTCGAGTAGAAGAAGGCTACGTGATCCTTGATCTTCAAATTCTTGACTAGCGTGATGATTTCCTTTTTCTCCAACCAGGACGCCTCTAAAGCATGTTTGGTAACAGTTGGAGAGTAATTTCTCACTGTTCCTGTGAACCAGTTCTTTGATCGAAACATCGGATTCGTGGACGAGCCAATCCACTTAGTTTTTCGGTTCTTCCCTATAAGGGTGACCTTTCACAAAACACGAGTCATTACTTAACGAACTTGCGGTTTCGTTGACTATGTTGATTGCGCATCTGTACCATACGTAAAGTTGACGTTCGTAGATCGTAGAAGAGAAGCGTTCGAATTCCCCCTCCCCCCGAATAGTTCTAATTCTTGTTTGACCAATAACAACGCCGATCCTTCGATGAGGTCGGTCAAGACTACGCTGGCATGATTCTAAATGCTACCACCAAGCATTAGCGACGCGGCAACTGCAATTAATATGATCACGACAGTCTCAAGTAACGTCACCCTCCAGTGAACCTTTGTTCTCCTAGAACGATAACGAACCAAGAAACCGCCAACGACCGCTCCCACTATCCCGAGAGACAAGATTATGTGAAGAGGAGAGGGTAGCACCAAATACACTGATATGGGTATGAAACCAGCCAGAAACGTGGTCACGCTGCAGAGCGTGGCTGCATAGAGATTCGCCCTACTTAACTGACTGTGCAATAGAGTGAATAGCTCGCTTACTAACAGAAGTGACCTGTCGCGCTTCTTCTTGTCGGTAATGCCTTTCAAGCTATGTCTAACCAAATTCTGGAGGGTAATCATGTCGGATATGTCCTCAGTTATTCCACCGAGTAGGAAACTGGAGAAGTTTGTTATAGCTACAGATGAAAGTGTTAGAAAGGCCGCAAACACAGCTATGTTGGAGGGCAATCCTGCTATGAAAGCCGAGAGGATTACCACGAGACCGGTGATTGAGCCGTCAGTTAGACCAGCAACAACCTCAAGGATGGGCTCCCTCTTCAGAAGTAGACCACGCCAATCGTTGCTTAGATTGGCACCTTGATCTGTTAGTTGCACTGCTCCATCTCGACTTGAAATGAGTCCCTCAGAAACCATCTCGTTCAGTGCTTTGTTGAACTCGCCCGTTTCAAGACATACATGATCTGCGCAGACCCTGTCCAGCATACGTTTTAGGCGAGTGGTCTCCACGACTTCTTCCTTGTCCAAGTTTAGCAAAACAATTATCTTTAGGACGCCAGGCAAATCCTGTATCGCAATCGACATGAGGGTCTAGCACCTATTCCAATTGATGTAACCAGCATGAAACTAATAAACCTTTGTTCACTGGAGTGATGTTCTCACGTTACGAGACAGACCTCTTGGGGAGAACTTTACTTGTCACCACGAAGATTGTAATGAAGAAGGAATTTGTGCACCAGAAACCCCGACTTGGTCTGAGGCTCGTTTTCAACCTGTCTCTCGACTACTTTCTAAGGAACTTTTTGAGTGGATTCCAGTAGAAATCAATCCATCCCTGCTTGATGTCATCAGCTTGTTCCGCAGGGACATTCGAGTGAACCATTGACACCTCAGTGCCATCTTTTGTTTTCTTTAGGGTCAACTGGAATCTGGAAGGAGGGTATCCTTCGAGCCACTCTGTGGTTTTCCAGTCTTGGACTATTTTCTTTCCCTTCTCGAGCTCTACATTCTTCCCTGATATATACCCGTCCCACGCTGTGAACTTTCCTCCAACCTTGGGATCACAGGTGGCTTTGCTCCCAGTAAAAGCCGAGTGTTTATCTGCATCCATGAAAGCATCATACACATCTTCGGGCGCAGCTGCAATAACAACTTTCTGCTTTATTGTCGTAGTTTTCACGTTTCAATGGCACCTCCACATTATGCAGAGCACATCAAGTCATGCCAATTAAATGCTTCTATCTTCTGTTTATTCTCTCGGAAAGGGATTAACCAAGAATAGGCGCACTGTTCTCAGAAATCCGACATTGGGAATCTAATTCTGCTCAAATAGTTGCTGGCGTGCTCTTTGTCTTTCTCGAACTCCTTGCTCCTGAGGATCTGTCTCTCGAGTCTCTCAAGAGCCGTGTGGAAGACCTGGTCCAAGTTCCAACCATCGCTGGCGCTGAAGAAGTTGCCTCTCCAAGTTCTCAGTTGTAGACGGCAGTGAACAAGCTGTTCGCCCTTGTGATTTACGCCGTGAGTTTTCAAGTAGACGAAGAGCGTGCCTGTTTCTAGCATTGGCTGGTATCGTTGTGCAAAGGATTCGAAGTCATTCATTATGTAGCGTTTTCTGGTCTCATCCAGCTGAATGTCTCTGGTCGAGAACTGCACGTTTATAGTCCTTTCTTTCATTTCCATTTGTGCCAATGGTTCCAAGAAATCTCTCTTGGTGACGATTCCTATTGGCCTATCCTCTGCCACGACTACTAAAGAGTGTATATCGTTCTTGTGCATTATCTGTTCTGCTTCCTTCAGCATCGTTCCAGGAGTGACGGTTACTACGGGCGTCGACATTATTTCCCTAACTGATCCGCCCAAGGTCTTGGCTTTTTCAACAGTGAAACCGCTTTTCCTGGGACGTTCTAGCGGTCTGAACAGGTGCTTGACGAAATCGATGACACTGACCATTCCTGCGAGTTTCCCCTTACTGATTACGGGCGCGTGAGATATGCCGTGTTCCCTAAAGAGGTTGAGCACGCCTCCCACAGTCTCGTCTTCATCAACAACGTAGGGCTTCTTCGTCATCAGCTCAGTAATCATTCTGTCGCCCCACTTGTCCATTACTACCGCGTGGATAAGTTCCTCGTCGGTGACAAGTCCTAGGAGCTTCTCTCCATCGAAGACTGGGAGCTGCCTGATCTCGCTCTCTATCATCAACCTAGCCGCTTTACTCATGGAATCCTGCGGTGTGAGCTTGGGGGCGGAGCGCATCAATGTTTCGACCTTCGCTTTGGATGGGTCGAGTCCTGACCTGATTATCCATCGTAACGCCAATACGCCCTTGAACTTGCCCTTGTTGTCGAGAACAGCTAAGGCTGCTAGCTTTTCTTTTTCAAAGATGTCGAGGCAGTCCGACAGCAAGTCATTCTCGTGAACGCTTGCAAACTTCTTCGAGAATATGTCTCCCACTTTCTTTGAAATCATGTTCCTCACGCCTCTCTCCCCTCCCATATGCGCGTATGCAATTTAAACGTTTTTATCAACCCGATGAGCTTGTGCACTCACACCAACTTAAATTCATCAGAAAGTCACCTGCTAGACTCATGCAGAGAAGGCTTTATTCTTCGATCATTTGTAATTATGAATGAATCTAGGAGGTTTTCAAA
>JAUQYT010000320.1 GCA_030587605.1 Candidatus Njordarchaeum guaymasense | reverse complement strand
TTGGCCGTTTTGGGTTGATCTGATCAGCTTGCAGGCTGTAATGTGGTCACACTATCACTACGATGTTCTCCGGGCACGCAGATTTGCACGAAGGCATGAAACAGGCAAGATATGCCTCTCGGACAGGGATCTGATCGAGTCCAGGTTGGGATCATGTGGATTCAGAAGAGTCGGCATAATGGTCTGTCAAGTATAGCTGTTGAGATTTATATGTCTCGGTCTCTGGCATGTTCTCAGTCAGCCGTCTCAAATAGGAGATTGTCAGACAGGCGGTGAGTCCGTCTAGATTGGATGTGAAATTTATTCAGTCCGCCTTGATCCTCTACCTGATCTTGACGGCTGCCGCAGTAAATGAGGAAAGGCTGAGCCTCCTCATTTCAACCAACAAGTACGAATACCAGCTGAACGAGCAGATAGTTGTGAACTACTGGGTCAACAAGGCCTGCGAATTGAAGATACATCTGAAGTGGGCTGAAGGATACCTTGAGTACGATGTAATCAAAGCCGCGCCGGGCTTCTCAAGCTATGTAGCCCAAGGCGTGGAGTTCAAGGGCCTGGTTGAGGTTGGGGCTGAAGGTTCGGTAGGCCAGGAGAAAGCGCAGGCAAGAACCCTCATCCTGATAACCGATGAAACTCGGCCTCAACTAGTGTCCCTACCGTCAGGGGGAAGGACCTACAACAACACAGAGTACTCTCAGACGCTCATACTGAGAAACTTGGACCTAAACCTAACGTCCCTTGAAGAAGACCAGTCAGTAACCGTTGATCCTGAAGAAGAGGTGAGGGGCAGGCTTAGATGCCAAGTTTGGTCACTTGGACTCAACTCAACCGAGAGATGGCAGCTCTTTCTCCTACCCTCATGGACGACGGAATGGCCACCTCAAACGGGTTTCCTCCTATACGACGGAGTCCCTGGAGAGTACCTCTACCTACCAGTAGAGCGTAGGTACATCTATGTTCCAAGCCAACAGATCATAGCCGAGTTTACATTAAAGGCGCCGAAACTGCCTGGAATGTACTTCCTATGGTTCTGCTTCAGTAAAAAGTTGGACGCATCCCAAGCATTTTCCGAATTTGCTCGCCCCCTGACGCTTCCCGCCCACGCCAGGATCATTGTGAAGCAGAAGATAAGAACCCGCCTAGAGCTTGTTGCGAACCCCTCAAGTGTTGAGGCGGGAGAAGAGGTTTCCTTCAATGGCTTTTTGAGACCGGCGGTAGCAGGGGCTCCGATCACGCTAAGCATTTGGAAGGGTAGTGAGAAACTTGAGGGAGCGCCGGAAACCTCGGTCATAGTCATCACGCGAGAGGACGGGTCCTTCTCTCATAAGTGGACATCAACTATCTCCGGTGAATATCATTCCAGGGCCTCTTATGGTGGAAGTCGAAGCCACTTACCCGTTGAGGGTGAGGCTGTGAGGGTCACCGTTAGACCCGTCTTGAACCTTACCCCTTTCTATCTGGTTGCGATGGTTGCACTGGTCGCTGCCCTCACCGTTTATGAGAGGAGAAAGCCTAGGCTCCCTACGATCAGTGAGGTTCTGGAGCATCTGGAGGAAGCCAGGAGGTATGTGCGTGAGGGCGGTGGAGAAGTTCGCGTCAAGACACGTATCCGCATTTTTCTGCTTGGGCTATTGAGAAGGCTGAGGCAACTGTTCACCTGAGTTGCGCATGCTGCCGTCCAACGCTCTAGATACGTTTCTCTATGGGAGAGGATGTCAGTCGTCTAGGAAGTCCCGGCAAGATGACGAAGCGCGTATACATCCGTCACGGCTGAGCGCGAAACTCAGGATGATTAGCATAGAGACCTCCTTTGCACTGATTTCGCTAGCTCTACTATCCTCTTTGCTAACCACTCTACGTTTGAGATTAGCAGCGGCGTTCTTGACTCTGAGCGCCGTTGACCTGTTGAGGTTTGTATGGCGCGCACCAGTCAGCGAAGATAGCGAAGCGAGAAGGCAAGACTCGCTACTGGCGAGTGATAACTTTGATTAGGACTGTTGATGCAGTTGCCTACCACCCTGGCTCTATTATTGGATGTTCTTAGAGCTTGTTGGGAGAAGGGAAGCTTTTCTACGCCGGTCGTGTCATTAAATGGCCAGGGACTTCAGAGGCGAGATCATTTGACAAGCTATCCCTTCTTTCCATGATGCGAGCCAAGATCCTGAGCATGCCAGTGCTTATCTCGCTGTTGGCGATAGCTGTCTTGGAAGTTCTGGAGGTATCCCCGAGAGCGCCGCAGCTTCGGGAATAGTGAACCTCTGAACGCTGCCAGCAGTACAATACCTATCACGACTGTCAGGACGTCAGCGGTCAGATGTAGCAGATTCTCAGCAGAGTATCTTAATTCAAGAAAATGTGTGCCAGCGGTGGGGACACGCACGCCCATCATCCCCGGCTCCATCGAAAAGAGTTCGACAGAATGTCCATCCAAGCTTCCTGTCCAATCCGGGGAGTCGCTGAGAGATATGGCCAGATAGACGGGATCGCTTGTTCTGAAGGTGGCAGCCATGCCGTCACCTAGAAGTGTTACATGCAAGTCTGCCAGAGGACTAGCAGTAACATTAGCCAACGTCTCATATGAGGCTGTTCCAACTACACTGTACTTCGCAGACGCCACGAATGATACGTTATGATTGTAATAGATCGTCCGGGCAAACTCGAGCGTGTTCAGCGGGTATCGTTGAGGCTGAGAGTAGGCTGGTATTACGGAACGGATGATCGGGAGAAACTTCGAGTTCTCATAGACCAAGAGTGTGCCATTGCTGAAGGATTTTGTAAGATTGAATTCAGGATATCTCAGAAGGCACTCTCGCAGATTCATGGATTCCGGATAAACAATAAGGTAACGCACATTTAGCACTCCTAAGAGTTCCGGGACTTGAGGCAACTTCTGGCCTAACATATCTGTGATGGCATCATAGAACTCCACTAGCTGCCTATTTGCTGATTGAATTTGCCAGCCAGAAATAAACGGCTTCCCAGTGTAGATGGTTGCCATCGATGCCTGTGATTGACAAGAGCCGCCGTCGATGTAAGTCCATGTTCTATACACACCACCGCTATCTTTGAGCCACATGTTGAGTTCTTCGTGGATCCGGGGCTGATGGGTTGAAATTAGAAGTATGCCACTTGAGAAGTCTAGCAAGACAACCCCGACGGTGAACGAAATGAACGCTGTTCTCAACCTCGGCATTGGACCCCGAAGCATACGGCGCGCCATACGGGCCACGATTTCATATAGGTGGTCAAATCCAACTGAAGCCAAGTAGCACATGGCCATGACAGCTCCTGTCACGAGCCTTATCTGATACGACCCAAATTGATCAGGGTACTGGTCACCCAAAAGCCCTGTGCTACCTGCCCTGACCAGACGAGCCAACAAGCCGCCTAAGCAAGGTGTTAGATATGCGACCGGCAAAGTGAGAATAGTGACTCCTAAGAGAGCTGTCCACCAAGGTAGCTTGTTTGTGTCTTGACTTCTCACTGATAGCAGAGCGAGGAAGGCTGTAGAAAGCCCGAGATAGGTGGGATAGTACCAACTCAACTCTGTTGGTGCGGAAGGGCGTGAGACGTAGCTTTCGAGAATTCGCAATGACTGGGACAGAGCTGTGTTTGAAGGAAAGTCACGGTACAGGTAACCCCACGTTCGATTTACCTCAAGAATGTATGGTAGAGACCAGAACGTCGTAAGACCCAAACCGCATATTGTCGCCAGCGCAAACATCTTGAAAGGCATAAAGGCACGGGTCTTGATCGCTTTGGCCAGGGCAAAAAACGAAAGAAAAACAATCCCGGCCAAGAAAGAGTGTTGATGGGTGAGAAGGAGAGACGCCGCGATTACTCCTGTTGGTAGAACACTGCTGCCATGTAGAGATTTGAGATAGGAAACTAGCAATAGCGGCAACAAATAGAACTCGGCGAACCTTGAGATGCTTATCGACTGGATGTGCCACGTGACCGATAGGAAAGCGACTGTCCCAACAACAGTGGCACCTATGCTCCTCTGAAGAGTTCTCGACAACAGATAGAATGCTAATCCCGAAAAAAGAAATGCCAACACTGTCTGGAGCCTCATGGCTAGCATGGTTGACTCTATCGCAGGATAACCCAAACTCTCAAGAAGCAAGACGTAGAAGGCACTTTCGTACTTCGCTGCAGGCGGGTAGAAGTGATTTACAGAATATCCGCAATACCAAAGGTTACTCCAGACCGTGTCTTCCATGTTTTCCAACCCTCTCGATGTCACGAAAGTCTCGAAGAACCTTCCTACCTGATCATGTCCTCTTGGCAAACTGTCACCTGACCCAACATAATATGGGTAAAACATGAAAAACACAAATGAGCACAGAGCTAGGATGATGAGGAGATCCCTTTTCTTTTTCGGTAACCATCTCAGGATGAGCGCATAATTCAGAAACACCAGTGTAAGGACTACGGGTCCTACGAAGATCATGTTTGCCGTCTCAGCAACTCAGATCAGTCTCAGACTTGTTCTTGGCTTTTACGCAAGTCCTGCGAGCGGTTTTCACTGCTGAGCGCGAAGCTCAGGACGCTCATAGTGTTGAGCGACTGCTGTAAGCTTCTCGACGAAGGGATGGCTTGGATTATGAAAGGCCTGGATGCTCCGCCCCCCTTCAAGCATGAGTTCACAGTAGCACGGTATCACGGCAGAAATAGGATAGTCAAAACCCAAAGACCTCGTCAATTCAAGCTCCTCAACTCGATCGATCTTCCTATCCGTTCCGCACTCCGCAATCTTTTCTGAGATCACCTTGTTCAGGATCAGAGAGGTCTTCTTGCCCAATGCCTGATATATGGACCTTACCATCAACCTAACCCCAGAAAGGTCGATGCTATCGTTTCTCATGACCAGTATCACAGCATCAGACACGGCAACAGCGTCTATGGCTGAGAAATGGATACCTGGACTTGTGTCGAAAATGAGGACTTGAAAGCCGAGGTCGTTGAATAAGGTATCCCTTGCTTCCATTATGCGCTTCAAAGCCTTCGACTGCCAAGCCTTATCCTTGGTCATCATTTCCAGGATCGCTTGAGGGTCAGGGTTTGAAAACGCCAGAACCAGCTTCCCTTTCGTCCGATAACGGTCTGTGAGATCCACTTGACACTCTTCGAACCGGCACTCGTTGTCAAGGTAGTTGTTTATCCAACGCTTGGGCTCAGATTCGAACACGATGTGCTGGCTTGGAGCCTTGAAGTCATAGTCCACTAGGCACGTGTTGTAACCCTTCTTGGCGTATATGGCGGCGAGGTTCGCCACTATCGAAGTCTTACCGGTTCCACCCTTGTGGGAGTGAACTGTCAAGGCGAAGCCCAAGCATCCTCAAGTCCTTTTGAGAGTAATACAACAGTTCTCC
>JAUQYT010000222.1 GCA_030587605.1 Candidatus Njordarchaeum guaymasense | reverse complement strand
GTCACTGGAGGATTATTCGAAATTCGCAGATTGGGTCGCTAGCGCAGGTTTCAAGGGATTTGAGCTCGCAGCTTTCTCCAGGGAACACTTCTACTCTGAGTTTGGTCACGACAAGAAGGTGAGATCCCTAGTGGATCATTACAATTCACTTCGGATTGAATGCGACGCCTTCGAGGCTGGATTCCTGCGATACATGATCGTCGATCCTTCGAAGGGGAACAGGGAGAGGGCGTTGGAGGATATGAAGAAGGTAGTTGATGTGGCCTCTCGGCTCGAGACAGATCTGATTTATGCGCATTCGGCTCCACATCCCTCATGGAAAATTGAATGGAAGAAACTCTACGACGAATATTCCCCACCTCTCAAAGTGCATGTTCCAATGGAGTTCTCATGGAAGGAGTCTTGGACCAGATATGTGGAGACGATTCGCAAATTGACAAACATCGCCGAAAAAGCAGGCTTGAGATTCTCTTTAGAAATTAGACCTTACGAATTAGTCAACAATTCTGATTGTATGATGAGATTGATTGAGGCTGTCGGATCAAAGTCATTAGGAGTCATATTTGATACGGGACATCTCTTCGCCCAGAAGGAGATGCTTCCAATCGCGGCTGAGAAGCTGGGAGAACGAGTTTTCCTAGTGCATTTGGCCGACAACGATGGCGTCACAGACAATCATTGGACGCCAGGAAAAGGGAACGTAGAATGGGAAAGCGTTCTGCAAGCCCTTAAGAAGATTGGCTACAGTGGTTACTTGAACGTGGATGTCGCCGGGCAATACGAGGACATATCACAGGAAATTCTTGCCGGCAAGAGATATGTTGAGAGTATTCTTGCGAACCTTCACGCTACCAGGAATAGATAGCGCATAAAGGGATCAAGAAACGTCCCGCATTTGGGACTGAAAATGAAGTTTGATGTGTATCTTGCGGGGAAGGGGACAGGGTTCTGGTCCTCCACCTCTGAACAATCATTTGAGAAAAGCGTTGCGTGTCTTGCAGAGCATGGGTTTGACGGAATTGAACTAATGACTGGAAATTTGAAGGATGCTAATGCGAATAGAATCAAACGACTTACTGATTCACACGGTTTGGACATAGTCGCCGTGGCTTCAGGTTTCATCTACGTGCAACATGGCTTGAGCTTCACTCACCATAGCCTACGTGTTAGAAGATCTGCCATGAGCAGAGCGAAGGAATGCATAGAATTCGCCCAGAAGCTTGGTGCCAAATATGTCAGCATCGGCTTGATCAGAGGACAGGTGAATGACAGAACACCGCTGAGTGTGGCCTGGGAATATCTGGTGAAGTGCGTTCGTGAATGTGGAGAGTTCTCCTCTTCAAGAAACATGATTCTTCTGGTTGAGCCAGAGAATCGCTACGAAACCGGCTACATTCATACGGTCGATGAAGGTGTCAAACTGATCAACGAGGTAGGCCTCGACAATGTAAGGCTAATGATTGACACTTTTCACATGAATATAGAAGAAGTGTCAATGATTGAAGCAGTTAGAAGGGCAGAGAGGAAGCTTGCGCACGTTCACCTCGCTGACAGCAATAGACTTGCGCCAGGAATGGGACACATCGACTTCTCGGAAGTGATCGGTGCTCTTCGGAGCATAGGTTATGACGGTTACTTAGGGCTGGAAATGCTTCTGAAGCCCACTCTAGAAATAGCGATTGAAAAGGGAATGCAACATATCAAGGGTATTCTTGGCTAGAGCATATGCTATGCAGAGTCCATTTCCTTCAGCAACGCTGGTCCGTAGTTCTGTGATGGTCAAGCAACTGCCTTTCCAGTTTTCTTGTCGAAGAGATACATCTTTTCCTCCTTGATTCCCATCCAGACATGGTCACCAATGCCAATCGAGACGTCTGGAGCGGTCTTTGCTTTGACGATGTTAGAACCAATTCTCAGGTCGACTATAGTCTCTGAGCCAGTAGGCTCCGTGACGTAGACCTCAGTTTCAACGAGTCTGTCTGATGTCTTATCCCTTTCAATGGATACGTCCTCGCATCTGAAGCCTAGGATCAGTTCGGAACTAGTGGCTTTATCTTTTACGACCTTTCTGATGTCGTTTGGGAGCGGAAGACTGAAAGTGCCGGTATCTAAGTAGCTTGAGCCGTTCTTCTCTTGGATGGTGCAGTCGATCAGATTCATAGGCGGACTGCCGATAAAGCCTGCGACGAATAGGTTTGAAGGATGATGGAAGATATCGTTTGCGTCACCCAGTTGCTGCAGTACTCCTAGGTTCATTATGGCGACTTTGTCCGCCATGGTCATGGCTTCGACCTGATCATGTGTGACATAGACTGTTGTGACCCCCAACTCTTTTTGAAGCCGCTTGAGTTCTGCCCTCATGTAAATCCTGAGTTTGGCATCCAGGTTGCTCAATGGTTCATCCATTAGGAAGACCTTTGGATCTCTGATGATGGCTCTTCCAAGTGCGACTCTTTGCGCTTCCCCGCCGCTCAGCTGTCGAGGTCTTCGGTTCAATAGATGAGTTATCTTGAGAAGTTCTGCTGTGTGTTTTACTTTTTTCTCAATATCGGTCCGCTGAACTTTTTGCATTCTAAGAGGAAAGGCGATATTGTCGAAGACTTTCATGTGAGGATAAAGGGCATAGCTTTGAAAAACCATCGCAATGTCTCTTGCCTTCGGAGGAAGATCATTTACAAGCTTACCGCCGATGTATATTTCGCCTTGGTCAGGGGTCTCGAGACCTGCTATGCACCTGAGAGTTGTAGTCTTCCCACAGCCAGATGGACCTAACAGAACCAGAAACTCCTTGTCTTCAACCGTAAGATTGACGTTA
>JAUQYT010000204.1 GCA_030587605.1 Candidatus Njordarchaeum guaymasense | reverse complement strand
ATCTGATGCAGGTGGCCTATCTAGACCCTGAATCAAGAAAGAAGGTTGAGGCGGAATTCATAGAGCCATCTCTCAATGTAAACTATGTAGAAAAAGTCCCAACGTTAGGTGACTATAGAAGCCTTGGGTTGGAGGTTAGACCCCCTGAGGTCTGGAGGTACTTCGTTAGAGTGGATGACAATGCATTGAGAAGTTTCAGCGAGAAGAATAGGCTTGACAAGCTAGACCGCGAAAGGACAGAGGACGAGTACATCTACAGGAACAGTTTTGCATTGAACAAGAAGTTCTATGCTTCTCTAGGCGAGAAAAAGGCTTTTGTTGTTTCCCATGGCAAGAACATGATCGTCTTGAAGCTTGTTGGATACGCGGAGGATGTTCTTAAGTACTATCTGCTTGAGGACCTTGAGGCCCACGTTTGGATTGGTCATCAAAGGTATCCGACTAAGGGCAAGGTTTGGCACCCTGGAGGCTCTCACCCGTTTATCGGGTTGCATGATGCGCTCGTCCACAACGGGGATTTCG
Source organism: Candidatus Njordarchaeum guaymasense (assembly GCA_030587605.1). Classification (GTDB taxonomy): domain Archaea; phylum Asgardarchaeota; class Njordarchaeia; order Njordarchaeales; family Njordarchaeaceae; genus Njordarchaeum; species Njordarchaeum guaymasense. The sequence goes on along the minus strand of JAUQYT010000204.1, from coordinate 10,614 downwards.
CGAACTACCATTCAATGGCCGACTACCTGAAGCAAAGAGATATGTATCCTCTCTTCTTAACAGACACTGAGGTTGCTGTCCTATACTGGGACCTCTTAACGAGGACCTATGATTATCCGCTTGAGTATGCGATAGAAGCCATAGCTCCAACAACTGAAAGAGACTTTGTGATGCTGCCCGAAGAGAAAAAGAAGATCTATCGCGTTATTCAAGCAACGCACATGCACGGTTCTCCAGATGGGCCGTGGTTTTTCATAATTGCCCGAAATAACCCCTATAAGAAATTGTTTCAGCTCATAGGTATAACTGACACCTCAATGCTAAGACCACAAGTCTTCGCGCTTCAGGAAGGAGACGTGAAGATAGGGCTAGTCGCGTCCGAGAAGCAGGCAATTGATGCGATGATGAACAGCTTATCACAGAGTGACGAGAGATTCTATCCTATAGCTGACCAGTACTGGTATGCTAGAGGCGGAAGCTATACAGATGGCGGCGCTTTCATATTCACAGTCGATCAGTCTAGCAAGGACCTAGTATGCACGGACAAGTTTGGACAGCGCATCTCAACTTCAAACCAGTATCACTACTCCGAGAAGCCCACCTATGGCAGTCAACAAAGATATTTCGATGATATAGATAGAGTTGTGGCGAAGCGGATAGAACCAGATGAACTTCTCTCCTTTGTTTCGACGAGCCTTAAGAACTGGAACTTCGATGAAGTACACCATTTCACGGAGAAGATTAGAGCGCTTGCTGAGATAGGGGATGATGAGAAATCTCTTGCGATTAGGGTGCTCACTCATCTCATTGACAGGAGATGCGATACTGGGGAGAAGAAGAGAAGCGACGTCGTGTCCTTAGTTGAGGAAGAGCTTTTCAGAATCTTTAATTCTGTTCCTCAAGTCGGATCGGATTCCAACGGTCGGTACAGCTTAATCAACTGGGAGAAAAAGGGCAAGCTAAGGAGCCCCTTGAATCCAAGCCAGACGTTGATAATCGACGTACATGACTTCAAGCCAGAGGGAGACGACGGGGCATGTCACTTCCTCGAGAAGGTATACCAGCTCGGATGGCGGAAGATCATAGCCTACAACTTCAGAGGGCAAAGAAACTTTGGGGCAGGTCTAATAGCCAGAGATAAGGTTAGGATCGACGTCTACGGAAGCGCAGGGGATTGCTTGGCTGCCTTCGCAGACGGTCCAGAATTCTATGTGCACGAGAGCGCCCAGGACTCCGTCGCCTATTGCTTCAAATCGGGGAAGCTTGTCATCTACGGAGACGCAGGGAAAGCATTTGAGTACGGCGCCAAAGGTGGAGTCACATACATTTTAGGCGATTTGAACGACAGACCGCTAATAAATTCCGTTGGAAGTGCAACTGCACTAATAAATGGATCATGCAAAGACTATATGGGCGAGTCATGCATGGCTGCAAACGGATTCATCATATTGAACGGGATCCGATTCAATGAGAACGGAAGACTCATAGAGGAGGAAACTCCTTATCATGGAGGAAATCTTTTCCCGTTGGCTGCTGCAAGCTCAGTGTACCTAAGGGATCCCAGGCAAACGGTTGGCGAAGATCAGCTTAATGGTGCCAAAATCGTTTCCTTGTGCCAAAGGGACTGGGAAAGAATTTTACCGCTTCTCGAGGAAAACGAACGGCTGTTCGGGATAAGCGTTGAAAACCTTCTCACCGTTGACGGAGCGATAAGGAGACCTGAGGAAGTATATCGGAAAGTCGTACCGGTGGAAGTCGGAGCCCTTGCGAAGTATGAGAGCGGAGTGTGAAGGCATCCGTCAATATCATCGTACTTAGTCTTTTATTAGTTCGAAGTTAAATCGTTTAGTCCCGTGGGGTTCATCATTCCGGGATCTGGCAAGTATGTCTTGGCAACATGTGACCTAGATCCCTTCCTGATACTTTTTTCGTAGCCCCAAACCATCCTGATAGGAACCTTAACGATTCCCGCATCAGATGGTGGACATATGCTTTTTATTGCGCATCACCATAAAGAACAAATAAGAACCAAGAGAATACGAGAATCAAGCATAGTGATATACGCCTCAGGAGGCGGACAAAGATGTTCAAAACCCGAATTACAGAGCTTTTCAATATTGAATACCCCTTTATCGGCGGGGCTATGCATAATCTTTCGAGAGCTGAGCTTGTTGCGGCTATCTCGAACGCTGGAGGCCTAGGAATTCTTGCCTCCACCACCTTCGATAAACCGGAAGACCTACGCGGCGAGATCCGGAGAACGAGCCAACTAACAAGGAAGCCATTCGGTGTCAACCTAAACCTGTTTCCCGCGATGAGACCTAGAGGCGTGGACAAGGATATCGACCTCTTCATCGATGAGGGGGTTGAGATAGTTGAGTCCTCGGGAACCAGCCCAGAGCCTTACGTTCCTCGACTGAAGAAGGCGGGAATAAAGTTGATTCACAAAGTTGCGGGCGCCAGATACGCGGGGACGGCTGAGAGAATTGGCTGCGACGCTGTCTCAGTAGTTGGCTTCGAGTGCGGAGGTCACCCAGGTCTCGACGACGTGACTTCTCTGATACTTGTTCCTGAAACTGTAGATGCTGTCAAGATTCCAGTCGTCGCTGGGGGTGGGTTCTGCGATTCAAGGAGTTTCCTAGCAGCCATCGCGCTTGGCGCTGAGGGAATACTGATGGGAACCCGCCTCGTAGCCACCAAGGAATGCAATATCCACCCGAAGATCAAGGAATGGATAATCAACGCAAAAGACAGCGACACAACCATCATAGGGAAACCCTTCAAACTCGCATCAAGAGTCATCAAGAACAAACCTGCACTAGCCGCCCAAGCAATGGAAGCAAAAGGCGCAACCCTTCAGGAAGTACTACCAATAATCAGTGGTCAACTCGGCAGGAAAGCCTGGGAAACAGGCGATGTCGAAGCCGGAGTCCTCTCCTTAGGCATGGCTGTCGGAAGAATCGACAAGATACTCACCGTAAAAGAAGTCATAGACGAGATAGTGAACGGAGCAAAGCAAATCCTTCAGCGCCTGAAGCAAGTATTGGAATAGGGTTTCCCTCAACCTTTATTATGGGGGACTTGGGAGAGTCTTTTCTTGTCTTGATTCAACGGTCCTTAAGGGGGAATTCATATGGCTAATTATGAAGCAATAAAATATGAGGAATTGGGTGATGGGATCGCCGTTGTTCGGCTCAACCGTCCAGAGAAACTCAATGCGTTCACTATTCAAATGATTGAGGAACTCCACGACCTTTTCCAAAAACTGGAATCAGACATGGATGTGCGAGTCCTGGTACTGACAGGTGAGGGGCGCGCCTTCAGCGCTGGCACAGACCTGAATGAGAGCGCAACGATCTACGCAAAGGAAGCTCCTAAGAGATACCGCCATCTAAAATACATGGATGTACCTGAAATCGTCAAGCGGGAGTACTATGCCCAGAGACGGACTTCTCAGCTGATTCTGCGGATGCGTGAGATTCCGCAGCCTATTATTTGCGCCGTGAAGGGTCCAGCCGTGGGCATGGCTTTCTCTATCGCTGCTGCAGCTGATATCCGGATCGCAGGGGAGAGCGCAAGATTCAGAAACTCAGTATTCCTGCTAGGTCTCTCAGCCGTGGATATAGGAAACAGCTATTTCTTACCCCGTTTGATCGGCTTGTCCCGTGCAGCAGAGATCATCTACACAGCAAGATTCGTGGACGCCCAAGAAGCAGAGAGGATCGGATTCGTCTCGCGCGTAGTTCCCGACGAAAAACTGATGGACGAGGCACTAACTCTCGCGAAGATCCTTCTGAGCAAGAGCCCCCTGGGTCTACGGCTCACGAAGTCATCGATCAACGCGAATATTAGCGCCCCTAGTCTGGAGGCGGCTCTCGAAATCGAAAACAGGGCCCAGGTGCTCTGCATGGCCACGAAAGACATGAACGAAGGCATAGCATCGTTCATGGAAAAGAGAGAGCCAAAGTACCCAAGAAGGTAACAACTCAACCCGCGCATATGGAGGAGGGTGAGGAACTATGACTCAATATTGGATCGACAAAGACAAGATACTGGGAAGCAGCAACCCTACCACAGAACAACTCAAGGAACTACACAAGAGAGGCTTCAGAACCATAATCTCACTTCTAGACGAAGACAAAGAGCGCCCCAACTACAACGTAAAGGCAATTCAAGCAATGGGTTACAAGCAATACAGTATTCCCATAAAGGACTCCACAGCCCCAACGCTGAAGCAATTCGAACAATTCCTGCGGATTGTCAAGCAGACACCAAGTTCAATCAAGATTGTAGTTCAGTGCGGAGGAGGACTCGGACGAACCGCCACAATGGGAGCAGCCTACTGGATGAAGAAAGACCTATCTGCCGAGGATGCAGTCAAGAAAATCCGATCCGCTAATCCAAAAGCCATAGAGACCAAGGAGCAAGAACAAAGCTTACACGAACTCGAAGCACGCATCGAATCAATTGACTGCTAGCCGATCAACGTGCGCTCTCAACCGGGAAACTAGAAGCTTTCAAAATCAACTTGAGATAAGGGGCCCAAGTACCCAAGAAGATGGTTAGCAAATGGATTTTGGTGGCAATCAACTTGTCAACTAAACCCTTTCTAGGATTATTGTTTGCATGTTGGTTGCATGGAACCTCTTATCGTAAGAGAGTGCTGCTGCCTGTTGTTCTGGATTCAAGTTCCTGAAATCAAATAGATACTTGACATCTTCGATGGAATCGAACACGAGCTGCTCGACTATTCTGTTCTTCCCTATAACCTGATCGTCACGAATTCTTTCACCTACACTTCTATAAACGGTGTAGGACTTACAACGTAAGGCTTCCCAATTCTTCTTGAGCGTACTCGTCGAATAATCCAGAAATTCTTTGATCTTCTTTTCCGGCACATCGAATGAAACTTGAACTAGGATCATTTTTGCCATCGCTAGCTAGCAGGCTGTATCGATTCTTATAAGTATTCCATTTGAACCCACTTAAGCCAAAACAAAGTCACTGGAAAACTAGAAATCTTCAAACTCAAAACCAGAGAAGACTGATTTTACTCTCGCTTTTTCTTCTCTACTCATCCACGTCGAGCGAGGGTACTGCGTTTTGATTCCAATCTTCTCAGGTTTGGAAATCCAAAGCGGATTATACGGCAAGAGAACAATTCTCCTGATATTCAGGGAGTTCAAGTAGTTTGCCCATTCTGTCAGATTCTCATCTGTGGCAGTGATATCTGGAATCAGTGGAATCCTCGGTAGGACCTCCACACTCCTGTCCTTGATCAGATTTTCAAAATTGGTGAGAATTATCTCGTTGCTTTCCTTGCAGTATTTCTCATGGAGTTCTGGATCGAATATCTTTAGGTCAAAGTAGATGAGGTCCACATAGGGTGAAACCATCTCGTTGAATGCTTTGCGGTTGTAGTATCCGCAGGTTTCAATGCAACTATGGATGCCTTCTTTCTTGAGAGTCTTCAGCAGTTCACTCACATAGTTCATGTGATATAGCGGTTCGCCGCCTGACAGTGTCACGCCGCCACCGGAATTCTTGAAGAAAACTCTGTCCTTCAACGCAATATCTACTAGTTCCCTTGTTTCGTATTCTTTTCCGACGAGTTTCAATGCCTCATTGGGGCATACTTTGACGCATTCACCACAGAGATTACAGAGAGCGCGATTGATCCGGTATTTGTATGAGAAGTCTATGGCTTTCTCGTCGCAGACTTCCAGGCATCTTCTACATTCACCGCAATTCTCCTTGTAGAAAGCTATCTCCTGGAGTGGAGTTTTGGCCTCTGGGTTCTGGCACCAGACGCACGATAACGGACATCCCTTGAAGAAAATGAGAGTCCGTATTCCAGGACCATCATCCAATGCATTCCTCTTAATATCAACGATCAATGGTTTCTTCGGCATACCTGTTCAACCGTTGATTTTGGTCCGGAGCGTCTTATCATCTTGGACAGAATTCTGTTCTCTCGGTTATCTCCTGTTGCATGTTCTTGTTTATTTTCACAAAGTATGCGTTGTATCCGGATACTCGGACAAGTAGCCACCGATAATTGTCGGGATTCTTCATGGCGTCTCTCAACGTATCCGAGGTTACGACGTTGAACTGCCATTGCATTCCTCCAAGGTCGAAGTAACTCTGAACATAGCTAGTGAATAAGTCGAGGGTTTTTGCGTGGGAATCGCCCGCGTGTGGCACAATCTTCACGTTAAAGGAGGCGTTGTTTGGCATCTTCAAGTAGTTGAGCCTTGCAATTGTGTGGATGTTTTGCAGCAGCTGATCTGAAGGACCGGGTGCAGGTGTTAATCCGGGGGTGAAGGCCTTCCCTTTCTTTCTACCCGAGGGGAGAGCACCCGAGAGCATGCCGAAACCCACGTGATAACTAATAGACCAGTATCCTACCAGATAGTTTCCTCCTCTATAGTTCGGGGCTGGGTTGTAGATGTCATAGCAAAAGTCGATCAGGTCGTGGGCGATATCTGAGGTTCCCGGTTGATCAGATCCAAACTTCGGAACTTTCTGGATTCTTCTCAGCACTTCTTCTGTCCCATTCTCGAAGTTCGTTTCCAGTGCATGCATAAGTGTTGGCCAGTCCAATTCCTTCTTCCTGTAGATCAAGTCTCTAATAACAAGTAGACTGTCCACGACGTCGGTTAGTGAGACCAGTGCCACTCCAGAACTGTTGTAAACCGCTCCTCCGTTGATTATGTCGGTGCCTTTTTCTAAGGGTCCCTCATAAGTTGAGGAGAGCAGCGGTGTTGGGTGCACATATTGGTGTGCGTATCCGAGGTAGTTGTTTATCTCAATTGATTTCTCTGCGAGGTATTTGAGTTGATTCTTGTAGGCGTCATAGAAGTCTTCAAAGGTCTTGAATGAGTTTCTGACATCTCCTGTCTCTGGTCCTATCTTCTCCCCCATCACTGGGTGCACTCCGTTGTTCAGGGCCATTTCGAGTGGGGCGACCATGTTTAGAAGCATGCAGTTGGTGTGTCCGTAGTGTTTTCCGGAGATCGTTGGCTCGACGCAGCCCGTGGCTGCCCAATCCCTCGCGTCCTCGATGGGAATTCCTTGGTGGAGCAGCGCTTCTATCATCGCCTTATCGTTGTGAATGGAGGGTGAAGCAACCATGTTGATATTGACTTCACACAAGCGTCTCAGATATTCCTTTGAGTTGACGCCGGGGTAGTATCTGGCGTTCATGTTGGGATCTTGGAAGCATAGCATTTCAGCTACTTTCAGGATGACGTAGGTCATGTCGTTTACAGCGTCGTTTCCTTGTTTGTCTACTCCTCCAACGGTTACAGTGTCATCTGAGGAACTGCCGCCGAAAAGCTTGTTTCCGACGCTGGGCACAAGCGGGTCATGGTCATTAACCCTTAGGAAGAGATGACCCACGAGTTCGATTGCCCTCTTGACCACTTCTTCTCGTTCTACATCCGTTTTCGCCTTTGACATTTCCTTCATAAAAAAGGGCTGCAACATCTGATCGAGTCTGCCAATAGACATAGCGGAGTTAGCATTTTCAGAATGAATACAAGTCCAAGTGATCCACAATGAAGTCACCGCTTCATGCAGTGTTTCCGCGGGTTTGGCTGGCACCTTGGCGCAGATTCTGGAGATTTCCTTTAGTTCTTCGATTCTCCTGGTCTGTTCAGGATCTTTCGGATTCAATGTTCCAGCGATTCTCAGCGCTTCCTTACTCAGATTCCTAGCATGGTTGAGAACTCCGTCAATGACGATCTGGACTGCTTCAAAGAAATTCTTCTTTTCAGCTGATGTAGCCTGCTTTCCTCTCTTGGCGGCGTCTTCCTTGATTCGTTCGAATCCTTGAGTCAGCACTCTATCTAGCCCGGGAACCGTGTGAGATATCGCGTTATTCTTCATCATGAAGTACAGGACGAAGCGCTCCTCCAGTTGCTGAGAAACAGGATTGCCGTACTTCTTCCTGCAGTATTCCCGCACGTTTCTATCCATCCAGTAAGGCAAAACCTGGAAGTTCAGAATGTCTGCGTCCTCGGGAGAAATGTCATTCGGATTTAGCTCACGATTGTTGATTGTTCTAAGTTCAGGCCAGATGGCGGTCCCGATGAATTCCGGATAAATCGGAATCCCGACCTCCTTAGTCGTGGTAGAACCTGGAACTAAGTATCTGTCATGGATGATTGGTCTTCTGTTCGTCATTACGTAGTTTATAGCCTTTGCCTGGCGTAGTTCAGGGTCGATTGGTTTCCCCGATTTGTCCGTTTCAAACCCATTTGCCCTGTGAAACTCAGTCAGCAGTTTCGCCCTCTCAACACAGATTGCGGGCTTCAGGGCATAACGGCGATTCTTCAGGTACTTGAGACGTGGAAAACCGTCGATCGAGTACTTGCCTAGATAGGGATCTTGCAGGAACTGAACTTTGTCAACTTTCCTGCCGAGTACCTCATTCTTGAGGCGTCGCCTCGTCTCCTTGTCAATGTCACTAATGGGATAGAGTTGTCGGTTTTCGGGGCCCTTGTAGTCTTTTATTCTGGCGCCCGTAATCGCGCTTGTCACGTATGAGAACCTGGTAAGGTAAGACATGTTTCCCGTGTAGCTCATCTCATTAGTCAAGAGGTAATTGAGAGATTCGTCAGGACTCTTATCCCAAATCTTAGCCATGATTTCCTTGTCCTTGAACCAAATGGTTATGTTCGGATTCTCAACCTCGCCATCACCAGATTTCACTTCACCATTCTTGAAAATCAAATAGTGACTTACCTTGCCATCTCGAGTCTTGAACTGGTACTTGGCGTCAAATATGAATCCAGTTTCCTCATTATAGATCTCTTTCCGCAGTTTCTTATCTGATTTAAACAATACTCCCATTAACTGGAGAGACTGCTTGAACCTGTCAATAGACTGGTTCACTTTTGATTCATCCCATTGGCTCATCTTCAGAAGTCAACTCCCCTCTAAACGAGAATTTGATTCGCATGTTATATTCGCACGTTTCTTGCTGGGCATCTCACGGTTAGGATTGTCCGCTAATAAGTCATCTAGTGCGGTATGTTGAGTATAAAGATTTTCGATCATCGCCCGCGCACAGGTGAATCTCTCCTATCGATCACGTCTTATGCTGAGAACGTCTCTCCCTGGGGGTTCCTATGTTAATACTATGCGCGAGTTTGCCGAGTGCCCTTCCATACAGGACTATGATTATCGCGGCGGCTGGGAGGAAAAGATCGCCCAGACATTGGCATACTGCTGACTGAATAGCTTCGCGACGGTAGGGTCAGACGAAAACGACAAGAACCATAGCACCAAGGTTACGAATATCCATAAGGCAGTTGCATATGAGCTGACCGTCAGTGCCGCGCGAAACTCCAGTGGAGGGTTCTCGGGACATATCTTGGTGACCACACCGCGAATCCCCTTTTGCAACGCCTGGGCGGACACGACGAGCAGGATGCCAGCCAGAACAAGAATTATCAGAAACAGCAAAATCAACCATGAGTCTTGCTGAATAAGCCCATAGAGTGCGCTGATCAAGACGGGTAGAAGTAGAGCTACTAGGATGAGCGCGAGAGCGGCAGACGACTTTAGCGCGCGCCTAAGCTGAGGAACCTCGCACAGATCGCCAGCTTGAGCCAGGTGAAACGTTATTAGCAGGTACAGGATGGGTCCAACGTAAAGGAAAAAATGCCAACAGGGGAAACTAGTTGGGGCATCAAGCCCGACAAGGACAATACTACAATTAGTACGACCGCTATGACCAACCAGAAGCCTAGCGCGTAGCACAGCTTCGAAGCTCTAGCAAGCAGATGGAAAGCGCCCCTAAAGTAAGCCTCCTCCAAGTTTTTCTTTTTAGCGCGCGCGTATGGAGACTTATCAGTCAAGTCCTTGCTCTCCTCCCGAGGGAAAAATATATTGAGGAGCTTGTATTTTACTGTTTTGGAATCCCGTGGTGAACTTTGCGCAAGGATTTGTTGTACCAGGGCTTGCAGTTTCACCAGTGGCACAGCCGCCATCATTGAAATTGCAGTGAAGACTCAATCTCATACTTATTGATTTCACAACTGGGTGAACCCAATGTCTGATCTTGAGCTCATCTCTATTATGGCAGTTTCTCTTGGAGTGATTGTCGCAACAGTATACTACACGCTCACACTCAGGAACACCAATAGGACCAGACAGGCAGAACTCTTCATGGAGATATATGATCGATACAATGACGCCGATATGTTGGAACGTTACATGGATGTGATGGACACAGAATGGAAGAACGCGAAAGAAGGATACCAAAAGATCATCAATCCTGAAAAATACAAGTCTTTTTGGGTGGTAATTAACTTCTACGAGGGCATAGGGGTTCTAGTCAAAGAGAAGCTGGTTAACATACGCTTCGTCGCACTATTGATGGCAGGTACTACTAGGAGATTCTGGGAGAAACTCGAACCCGTCGTGAAGAGGTTGAGAGAAGCAAGAAACTATCCTCGGTACGCTAGTGAGACAGAGTTCCTCTATAATACGTTGATGGAATACATGGAACAGCACCACGAGCTTAAAACATAGCGTGCCCAAGAAATATCGCTTCGGCCAAATTTCAGAGTCGAAGAACTCTTGCTGCGTTGCCTCCAAGTATCA
>JAUQYT010000183.1 GCA_030587605.1 Candidatus Njordarchaeum guaymasense | reverse complement strand
ACATTTTCATAAAGATAAGAAGGAAACGATCTATTGCTTCAAGGGCGAAGTGGATATAGTTCTAAACGATGGAGTAGTCACGCTAAGGGAAGGAGACGACGTAACCCTTGTCCCCAGAACGGTCCACAGAATTGTAGGCAAGACAGACTCGATCCTATTCGAAGTGTCAACCCCGCAACTGGCTGATGTGGTGAGGCTGAAAGAAGAGTAAAACGTCACCTACTCGATCAGCGTCCCAATCTTTTTTCCCTTGACAACCAACAAGACGTTCTCAGGCTTAAACCCGTTCACTACAATCGTCTTGGTCTTGCTTTTTTGAAGAACCCGAACAGCCTCGGGATCTAGAATCTGATGTATTCCCGCTTTGTGCTTGTCCTCCTCAAACAGCCCCCACAGATCGTCAAAAGTCAGCCTGTTGATCTTCTGCGCGTCTGGGTACTTGTCTGGATCTTTTGTGTATATGCCGTCTTGATCGGTGGCTTTGACCAATAGATCGGCATCAATTCTCTTAGCGACCATGGCAGCCACGGCATCGGTGGTCATCCCTGGTCTTAATCCGCCCATGACCACGATTTTCTCCTCATCCAGCAACTGAACAACTTGACGGATAGATGTTGGCACCTTCTCAGGTCCATGCGTGCCTAGTCTCTTGGCTAGTAGTTGGGAAAACAGCCTTGAGATCGAGATGGCGAGGTTGTCTTGGTCCTGCTCGCTTAACCCCATCTTTCTTGCTATGTCTATGAAGTCTCTGGCTGTCTTTCCGCCGCCAACCACGACGACCAATTCGTGCCCTTGTTTCTTTAAATCTTTCATCAGATCTGCGTACTTATTTATCAAGGCTGGGTCTGGTGGTGAGGCGATGACGGAGCCGCCGATGCGGATCACAACTCTCATTCTGACAGCCTCCAGCATCTAATTCGCATCATGACGAAATAAAACATCTTCTCAAGGGGGCTAAGTTCCTTTCGATCTTCACACCTAAATATACATGTAAGCACAATTTTAGCAGAGCCATAACAGATTGGAAGGCGAGGATGATGGGAGAGCTTGAACTGATTCTGTTGGGAACTGGGGGTGGAAGGTTCTCGATGATAACGCAGAAGAGGAGAACTGCGGGGATTCGCCTCCTCTCCGAAGGCGTTAATTTACATTTGGATCCTGGACCTGGCGCTCTGATACATTCCGTAAATATGGGACTGGACCCACAGAAGATTCAGGCTGTTCTGGTCTCGCATGCTCATCCAGATCACTACGCGGATGCTGAGGTTCTGGTTGAGGCTATGACTCGTGGGATGACGAGGAAGAGGGGGCTTTTGGCTGCTTCTCGTAGTGTGCTTTATGGTAATGAGAAGTGTGGACCTGCAGTCTCTAGGTATCATCAGGGGATGCCTAAGGAGGTGATGGAGGCGAAGCCTGGTGTTGCATTTAATGTTGGTGACCTGAATGTAAAGGTGACCAAGGCTGTGCATTCTGACCCTGACACGGTTGGGTTCAGGTTTGAGACTTCGGACGTGGGGGATATTGGCTACACGTCTGACACCGAGTATTTTGATGGAGTGGGCGGGTTTTATCGTGGTGTTAGGGTTTTGTTGTTGTGTTTGTTGAGGCCTTCTGGTAGGCCTTGGAGGGGTCATATGACGACGGAGGATGCGGTTAGGATTGTTGGGGAGGCTGGTCCGGAGGTGGCTGTGGTTACGCATTTTGGTATGGGGATGATCTTTGCTGGGCCAGGTCGTGAGGCTGAGAAGGTGGAGAGGGAGAGTGGTGTTCGGACTGTGGCGGCTAGGGATGGTATGTGTATCAGGCTGGGTGAAGAGGTTGAGGTGGGGATGGGAAAGAGAAAACAGAAAGGACTAAACGAGTTCGCTTGAGAATGTTGATTAATGTATGTTTGTGAAGAGAGGCGCATAGAGAGAGATGGACACAGCTCGCCTCGAGGCTATTAGGCTCCAAATAGATTTCTCCCCCCCATAATCCTTGAGATAGACGGATCGGTTACTTTTTATATTTACCAGTGTTGGTGGCTGTCTCAGGTTTTTAGAGAAAATTGAAAATCGCAAGACATATATGAACAGTTTAAACAAACGAATGCTATAAGACATTGTGGCTAGAAGCTCCGTCATTTAGGAAATGGCTCCAAGCCGCTCAAGGCCAAGTAGACTCTACAAGCATCATCAGTTTGAAGGGCGGACAAGAATATAAATGCCAAGTCGTTTGATTGAAATATTCAAAGACAACGAACTTATGAATAAGATTGGAAAGCGTTTGCCTTATCTTTTCCAGATTGCTGAATTGGAGAGTTCAAGGGCCGGAAAAGTTGGGATGGAAGTGGGTTCGCTTCGTGAAAAGATTTTGATTGCGTTATTGATTTATACATTTGGAGAAGAAAATGTTGAAACCCAGATTCCTATCACTGAACCAGAGGTTGATGTGAAATTGTTCGGGCACCCCGTTTCTATTAAAACTATTACAGGAATAGGTGGAGTCAAATTTTCATGGACTGTAGATGCCCAAAAAGCACAGGAATTCGTAGAAGCTTATAGTCCTAAAACTGATATTTTACTTGCCCAAATTAAATGGAACGGGACAGGCAACCTTTTCTATGTGCCTCTTGAAGTCCAACAAAGAATCTTTAGGAGTATGGGAAGAGAGACATATTTTAAGCTTCCAAAACCAGGAACAAATCCAAGAGGAGTTGAAGTTAGTAAGGAAGCTTTATTGAGGCTTATGAGGGATGAAGATACAAATTCCTTGAAGATAGTCTGGCAACGTTCCGAAATAGAATATAACCCTTATCAAAGATGGGTTGACTATTGGGAAGAGAAGTGAGTTTAAGTCTTATAAGTATGTAAAAATTCAGCCAGCTTTGCTTGAGATTGGCTGCTTATGAAGTCCTTTACCCGCTTTTCTGCTAGTTCCACATATTCTTTATCTATGTCATAGCCAATGTAATATCTGTTAGTTTGAAGGGCGGCTATGGCTGTTGTTCCGCTACCTATGAATGGGTCGAGGACGATCTCTCCTTCAAAAGTATATAGCTTGATCATCCTTAAGGGCAATTCCACGGGAAATGGGGCTGGGTGGCCTACCTTCGTGGCTGATTCTGCTTGAAAACTCCACACGCTTTTAGTCCATTCCAAAAACTCGTCTCGCGTGATGCTGCTCTTCCGTTTTTTTGGTCTCCGTCTGGAGAAAGTGTCTTTCGAAAAAATCATTATGTATTCATGAACATCCCTTAATATGGGGTTGCTGGCAGAGCACCAGCTACCCCAAGCCGTGGAAGCTGCGGCACTTGAACCTTTGTCCCAGATGATTTCCCCCCTCATAAGAAAACCGATATTCAACATGTCTTGAATGATCCAACTGTGCAAAGGTATGTAAGGTTTTCTTCCCAGATTGGCTATATTAACGCATGCTCTACCACCTGGAACTAAGACTCTGTACACTTCCTTGAAGACGTGTGTAAGCAGATTCCTGTACTCGTCCAGCGTGAGGTCTTTGTCATAATCCTTGCCAACATTGTAAGGGGGTGAGGTTATCATCAAATGAACACTGCTGTCAGGCAACTCATCCATATTTTCGCTACTCTTGCACAAAATTTTGTTCAAGAATTGTTTATCGATCTCGTTTTCAACGTAAACTATCCCCTTCTTTTCCAGTGGTATGTCCCCATATAGCCTAGTATTGTAAAATTTCGATGCGTCATGGCCGATTCTCCCCGGAGAGCCGAAAGAGCTGGTTTCCGTTCCTCCCTTGCGGCGTTTTCTTCTGCTCACTTTTATTCTTCTAACTTTCTTGGAATCATGGAGATCCTTTTCACTTCTTTGTTCAATTGGGAAGGCACTGCTTTTACTTGTATTTGCGGCAGTTTCAACTTGAAAACCTTCTTTGGTTCGGATTAGTCTTATCCGACTTCCTATGCCGAACTTAGCTTTTAGGAAAAGAGACCAAAGTCTACCGTACTTATCAAGTCTAGCCACCTCTCCATTTACAAGAGTCTTAGAAGGCATTGGCATGTCTCCGATGAGTTCTTTTCTGTTCTTGACAGGGATCTGAATGAAGCCTTTTTGGACTTCCATTCTGCTAAGGATCTTGACTATTTCATTCCCGTAATTTGACATTGATTAAGGAACCATCCGTGTATACAAGGTATTTGTTCACACTCTAAAATTTTTCTTTTGGTCTCTGTTCTAACATAAATCATGAAATAATCTAGCCGGATGTTCCAGAGGCTTAGTGGTTCGTTAGCTCTCCTGTTTCTAAATTCTTGAGTGACAACTTGATCATTTTTCGGCTTTAGCGCTGCTATGATCTGTCATTTAAGAGCAATCTTCATGGTCTATCGCTTAGATGACATTACATTAAAAGGTGCAGTACTTTCTGTGTTCTATATCCTGTACACGAAAACTGAAACAACCATATTTGGAGCCTACTTGGACCATACAATAGACCCGGGTCTACAACAGCGCACACACACGCACCCTACCTAACCAACTCCCTCTTCTTCCACCTCAGATTCCTACTCCTACACCTCCTACACTTAACAGCACTACCAGCATTCCTAGCCCCACACTCCCTACAAATCTTCATATACAACCTATGCCTCTGAGCAAGGGC
>JAUQYT010000180.1 GCA_030587605.1 Candidatus Njordarchaeum guaymasense | reverse complement strand
GTCGAGAGAGGTCACTAGCTATAGGTAGAAGAAGGTATAACAGGAAACTAGCTGGATATGGTTCACAACCTAAACCGGAACAGAAAAAATTCGCCAAGACCACCAAGAAACAAACTCTCGTGCTAAAGTGCAAGAAATGCGGATACACCCTAATGCGTAAGGGTGTAAGACTCAAGAAACTCGAAATAGTTTCATAGACTCAAAGGCAATTTAAGTTGAAAGTGTTTGTTCAAGTGGAAAGGAAGACAGTCTGCCCTCGCCGTTCTATCTCGTAGCCGGTTTCTGCACGGTTTTCTCAAGCGTCCACGTAATAGTCTGGATGATCCTCTTTAACCTTTTTTCATCACCATAGTTCGATATCGTGATATCCTTGAGCGTCCCATCATCATTCTTGGTAATCTTGTAATTGATTCTCTCCTTATCGCTGATTTTTCTAAGCTTAACCTGTTCTTCATCCTTATCCTTCATACCAGCCAGAATATTCTTAACAAAAAAAGTATTAAATGCGCCAGAGTCAACAAGGCACCGCACATTTTGAGCGGGAATTATGGTGACTGATGTTCCAGATACAGTCATCTCTCCCAGCTTCATTCTATTATCACGTGAAGTCAAATCAATTCTTCGGGTGCGTGTTGTTTCTGTAGTCGCCTCATGCATGGTTATTTTTTGTTCAGCTTTTGCTTCGCTTCCCTTGAATAGATCGGCTGCCAGTTTGAAGCTTGTGCTGGTTAGAACACTGTCGACCGCACGGATGTAAGCTTTGTAGAGATCTACTTTATTCTCAAGATCCCTCAGACGTCTTTCGAGATAGCTTTTCAAATCTGCTAAGTGCTCGACATCAATCTGCTTGCTCAAAATGCATTACCTCCAGCTTAGACTAGGGATAGCATGTATTAAGCTTGTCAAGTCCAACAGGACAGTCTCTACTTTTCGTGGGTCTGTGCGAAGGCTTTAGACATAAATATCTTCTTTCACCCTTAAAGATTAGCGAAGCATTTAAAGAGAGTTTGATCTACCTAAGATAATACTCTAACTGGGTGAAGACTCAGATTTCACGCTTACAAAGAGCAGCTCGGATGATGAACAATGGTTAAGAAAAGAGAAGAATGGCCTGAGATTGGCGAGTACGTGATAGTAACGGTCAAGGAGATTCTCCCACACGGTGTATATGTGACACTGGATGAGTACGGAGGCAAGGAAGGATACATACACATAGGAGAACTCTCAACGACTTGGGTCAAGAACATAAGAGACTTTGTTAGAGAGAATCAGAAAACTGTGACGAAGGTTAGCAGGGTTGACAAGTCAAAAGGACACATCGACCTATCGCTTAAGAGGGCAACTGAACAAGCCAAGAGACAGAAAATCTACGAGTGGAAGAGATCGCAGAAAGCCGAGAACCTGCTATCCATAGCGGCGCAGAAACTAGGAAAGACAGTAGGGCAAGCCTACGAAGAAGCTGGGTGGAAAATGGAAGATGCATTCGGCGAGCTCTATCAAGGATTCGAGAAAGTGGTTGAACAAGGCGAAGATGCCCTGCTTAAGATCGGCATTTCAGAGGATTGGGCTAAGGCTATAAAATCGTGTGCCGAGTCATACATACAAATACACAAGGTAATGGTTGATCGCATAATTGAACTCAAATGCTTCAAACCCGACGGAATAGAAGCTATAAAGAGCTCTCTTTTGAGAGCAGTAAGTGAGACCGAGTCAGATGACATTGCAGTGAATGTTACTCTTGTCGGCACCCCACGCTACAGGTTTACCGTAACAGCCAAAGATTATAAAACGGCCGAAAAAGAAATTGATAAAGCCGTAAAGATGGCTCTCGACGACATCAAGGTCAACGGAGGAGAAGGGTCAATAGTAAAAGGTTAGGGACATCAGGGAGAGGCGGTATCTTGCCGAAGCTTCTTAGGAAGTGTGTTAGCTGCGGGAGATACACTCTAAAGAAGGATATTTGCCCCTATTGCAAGGGCAAATTGGCTATGCCCTACCCGCCAAGATTCTCTCCTGTGGACAAGTATGGTGAATACCGCAGAAAATACAAGATGGAAAAGGCAGCCGCTTTATCAGATGAAGGACGCGCAGAAACATCAAGCAAGTAAAGTGAGCGAAACATATAGCCATGGCGTATGTTGATTCTGGGGGTAATAAACAAAAAGTTGGATGCCAGTGAAGGTTGTAAGATGTCCAGCGTTTATTTCTTTTGACTTTCTTCCTTAACGAGCTTTGCGTAATCTTTGGAGCTGAGTAATTTTGCTTTGTCACCACCCAGATTGGAAGCCCTGATTACTACAAGCCAGCCCTCACCATACGGGTCTTCGTTCACGCGTTCAGGGGAATTCTCAAGTTCACTGTTGACATCCTCTATTACGCCTCCCACTGGCGCGTAGAGTTCAGATACAGCTTTGACTGATTCTATTGATCCGAACTCGGATCCCTGGCTCACATCTTTGCCTTTCTCAGGAAGTTCAACGTACACGATGTCCCTTAAAGACTTCTGAGCATAGTCAGTGATTCCTACTTTTACAAGGTTGTTATCCTCAATCCGAGCATACTCATGATCTTTCGTGTACAATAACTCATCCGGAATATTGTAATCGCCCACTTTGACCATCGAGACTACACTCCTTAAGACGCTTCATTAGAAGATGCTACGTCATGATTTACGTTTGCCAATAAACGTACCAGTGATATATAAGTATTAGCTTTTTATGACCGACGAGCTGGAACTGGGTTTTTGCTCTAGATGGCATGTTTGGTTTTGGAACTGTGATGAGTCACCAAAGAAGAGAAACAAAGCATCTGGTATTTCGCTTTATGAGGGCTCTTGAGAACCCGTACATTCTCGGCGCAACTTGTCATTCAGAAACTCTATTATTTCTTCCATTTTCATTTCCTTTTCTTCTCTTTTCTCCATCAGCTTAAGCTTGAACACGGCCTTTTCTATCTCAGCTCGCCCCACAATGATCGCGTAGGGAACGCCAATGGAATCCGCATACTTCAATTGTCTCGTTATATTCCTTTCTCCCATAACGTCAGTGCGGACAGATATTCCAGCTCTTCTGAGTCTCTGGGCTATTCTTAGAGCTTCTAGGCTTGATTCCTCATCTACCGATGATACAACAACCATCGTTTTGGTCTTCGGAAGTGAAACCATTCCCATTTCTCTCATTACGTCAATAATCCTTTCGAGGCCGAAAGAAATGCCAGTCGCTGGAACATCAACACCAGCGAAAGTTGCGATCAGCTTATCGTACCTTCCTCCGCCAGCCAAACTGCCGATCTTAGGCTCCGTTACAGCAATTTCGAAAATCGATCCCGTGTAATAGTCCAAGCCCCTAGCCAAGCCTAAGTCAATTGAGTACGACTTTTCCTCTACTCCCAACTGTTCTAGGATACATACGATCTCTCTAAGCTCTTCTGCCCCTTCTACCGCTTGCCGGTAAACGGATAGTTTCGTTGAAACATAACTTAGTACATCATTAGGTTTTCCCTTAACTTGAGTGGATTCAAGTATTTTTTCTACGCACTCGTCTGGAAAACCCTTTTGTTTCAACTCCTCCGCAATGCCTTGTACTCCGATCTTGTCTACCTTATCTAAGCTTCTCAAAGCTTCTATCTTCCGGCTCTCCTCAATTCCGGCATAGCTACATATGGCGTCTAGAATCTTTCTGTTGCCGATTTTGATTTGGAAATCTCTAAATCCCAATGTTCTGAAGACATCGACAGCAACCATTATTACTTCTGCGTCCGCTAACATGCTCTTTGAACCGACAATGTCGACATCACATTGCCAGAATTCTCTGTACCTACCTCTCTGGGGGTTATCGTACCGCCAGACCCTCGAGATCTGGTACCTTTTGAACGGTTTTGGCAATTGTGGATTTGAAGCTACGACCCTCGAAAGGGGAACAGTCAAATCATATCTTAGAGCGAGATCCCTTCCTCCTCTATCCTTGAATTCGTAGATTAGCCTCTCTTCTTCACCATACTTGCCCTTCAGAACTTCGCCAAGCTCAATCGCAGGCGTCTCCATCGGATCGTAACCATATTCTTCAAAAACCTTTTTTACGATACCTATTACATATTCTCTCGCGATCATGTCCTCTGGGAGGAAATCCCTAGTTCCAATGGGTGTCCTGAGGGTGTCACTCTTCTTTTTTCCCTTAGTCTGGTTGCTTTCCATAATAGAATTACACCTAGCTTGATTTCATGCATATTGCTACCCATCGAGAGAATTAGGTTATTCGGTAACCGAACTATTCCTTTCTTGTTATATGATCAATTCTCAACACAATTAAAATAAGTGTTTCCTTCCTTCTAACTCCGATGTTAAACCCTCGAGCAAGACTTTGTAGTCTTCCTTGAGGGCTTCAAACGTTTACTTCATGGAGCGACGTTCTATATGAGCAAGAAGTTTGTTGTTGATACCTCAATCGTGATTAGTGGTCTGCTTTCAGATATGATAAAGAATGGAGA
This sequence comes from Candidatus Njordarchaeum guaymasense, assembly GCA_030587605.1. Lineage (GTDB taxonomy): Archaea > Asgardarchaeota > Njordarchaeia > Njordarchaeales > Njordarchaeaceae > Njordarchaeum > Njordarchaeum guaymasense. Next base: position 3,235 of record JAUQYT010000180.1, on the reverse strand, counting down.
ATTACGAGATGATCTTGGCGGTTCAGCTGACATTCTTGTCCCAAAGACTGTCCTTGCTGAGATAGAGTACCAGTCCAATGTTGGAAAAACTTCTGGGCGTATAGGAGTGGAGGAGTTAAGGAAACTAAGGCAACTGTCGAGTGAGGGGAGAATTAACTTGCTATTCGTAGGTGAGAGGCCGACTCTCGATCAGATCAAACTAAGTGGAGGCGGTGAGCTAGACGAAGCTATCCGCAACCAAGCTCGGCTGAACGGAGCCACACTGATCACAAGTGATTCAATTCAAGCCTCAATGGCAGAAGTGGAAGGAATATCCAGTCGTTACGTAGAACCCAGATGCCCCAGCAAGCTCATGATCGAAGACTACTTCACTTCGGACACAATGTCAGTCCACTTGAAGGAAAACGCTCATCCTCTGGCGAAAAGGGGAAGACCAGGTAACTGGAAACTGGTTCGAGTTTCCCAGGAACCAATAACAAAAGAGCAGCTGGAACAGATAGCTCTCTCAACGGTCGATAGGGCTCGCTCCGCACCGGATTGCTTTGTTGAAATAGATGAGCCTGGTGCCACGGTGATACAGGCAGGTGAATACCGGATTGCAATAGCGAGACCGCCTTTTTCAGACGGTCTCGAAATAACTGCTGTACGCCCGTTATTAAGAGTCAGTTTTGATGATTATTCTCTACCCGAGCAACTCAAGTATAGGTTGGAGAAACGGGCAGAAGGGGTCTTAGTTGCAGGACCGCCAGGAGCGGGCAAGACAACCTTCGCAAGTGCACTGGCGGAATTCTATTGGAGCAAGGGGAAGATAGTGAAGACTATCGAGAAGCCCAGAGACCTTCAGGTGCCCCCTGAGGTTACGCAGTACACGGCTTTGGACGGTAGAGTTGAGAAGACCGCTAACGTCCTTCTTCTGGTTAGACCTGACTACTGCATTTATGATGAACTCAGAAACGAGGAGGACTTCAAGATCTACGTGGATCTAAGGTTGGCTGGTGTCGGGATGGTTGGGGTGGTTCACTCGTCTAGTGCCATCGATGCAATACAAAGAGTTCTCAATAGAGTGAGCTTAGGTCAATTGTGTTCGATAGTCGACACTGCCATATTCATAAAAGACGGCGAAATCAAGAAAGTATTTAGTCTCCAAATCAAGGTGCGCGTCCCAACAGGTATGAGAGAAGCCGACTTAGCTAGGCCTGTGGTCGAGGTGAAGGACTTCCTCACCAATGCCACAGAATACGAGATCTACACCTTCAGTGACCAAGTCATAGTTGTACCAATTCAAACAAAGGAACGGAGCCAAATGCCAGGCAAGAGAATCTCACAGAAGCCATTCGAACGCAGAAGAGGTGTAGAAGACCAGTCTAGTGAGGAAATGATAGCAGGTATCGCAGAAGGCTACAAGATTCCCACCAGGGTAAGCTTCTCGAATAAATGGGTTGTCATCACGGTTGACCCAGTGTTTTCGAATAAGAAACTGAAGTTCTACGCAGACGACTGCCCACTTTTCCTAGCTAGTACGAACAGCGAAGGATCCATAAGCATAAGAAAGAGTACGTCAACTGGGGAGAAACTTATAGCAGCGCTGAAAGAGAACGCCACCATCTACGCAGTCGCATCAGAGTAAGGAACGAACCTGCATGCAACGAGCCTTAGTTTAGTTACTGATACACACAATTTATATTATTGGTTCCCAAATCTACCCTTGGCTAAACCCAGTAGGTTCGGTAGGGCCCGTGGCCTAGTCAGGATAGGGCGCCAGCCTCCTAACTTGCTCTATAATTGGAAGTAAGCTGGTGGTCGAGGGTTCAATTCCCTCCGGGCCCGCCACGGTTTTATGAATAGAGCTTTTCTCTTCCGCTCTTGTTACAGAGTTCCTTTTTGTTTGTTGCCTCAAATCTCAAGTACCAATCTGAGAAGCCAACCCCTTGGCCATCTTCTCCTTCGCCTTAAAGATGATGTGTTATTGATCTTGTTGAGCAGGAAGGTGTTCAAATAAGCGAGGAATGAACAAATCAAAATCAACCACGAACCAGCTGTTGAGTTAAAATAACAACGCCTCAACGAGACTTATGAGGCTCTAACCGTGATTGCTTTAGGATTGCATAGAGAAGCAAGAAAAGACCTAGAACGAGAGAATTGCGGCTACGATGCAAAGCATAGACCCACCCAACGTTGTGGCAACAAGTCATTTGAGCAATGGTACAAGCAATGGAAGACCAATACAGTCCATCCGAATCTAAGAATCGACTACTTCGAAACAATCAATACCAAAGAGAAAGCCTATTGGCTCGGATTCCTCTGCGCCGACGGCTACCTAGTAGAGCACCCCAACAGGGCAGAAATCCGGCTAAAGCTCAAAATAAGAGACGAAGACACCATCAACAAATTCTGCGACACTCTTCAGCTCAACAAGAACAAGAAAGAATACCTAACTGACGAGGGAGGAAACAAACAAGCCATGATAAGGTTCAGCTGCAAGAAAATGAGCAACGACCTAATCAGACACGGCCTGAAATTCCGAAAATCAAAGATCATCGAATACCCGAAACTAGCCAAAGAGCATCTGGAACTTGCATTTCTACTAGGATACTATGATGGCGACGGAAGACGAAACACAACAATACTCTCCGTAGGCAGCATCAGGTTCCTTAAACAGATTAAGAAAAGATTCAGATTACCCTACAAAATCCACATGGACAAACGCCAAAAAGAAATCTACGGCAGAAAACTAAAAGGAACAAACAACATGTTACACTTGGGTTCAGAGCTGTTCAACAAAATGATGAAGAACCATACGAATAGCATGCTGAGAAAACGATGGGTCCCGTGCGAAAGAAAAGGGAGGATACGGAGAGTGAAAGAAGCTTGCACAATCGAAGAAGTTCGAAAGAGGATCCAATTACAGCATAAATGGAGAACGCTGGCAAAGGAAAGACTAGAAGAACTGGTTCGGCAGATGCCGCTAAAGAAAATCGCAGGTAAGTACAACGTCTCACGAACCCCCACTGTGGCTAGGAAATGCAGGAAGTACGGAATTCCGATACCAGAACGCGGTTACTGGACAAGAGTCTACTGGTCAAGAGTCAAATCGTTAGAAAGAAATGAGAAACAAAGGCGTTTGGTAAGAAAACAAAGCGAGCTATCGCCTCAAACCATCCCATTATTCTTCCGCCTGTAATTGATAACGCTAGGTGAAATCGATTACAAGAAATGAGCGCCCTGGGCGGGAATA
>JAUQYT010000123.1 GCA_030587605.1 Candidatus Njordarchaeum guaymasense | reverse complement strand
TCACTTAGCCCGGAGCACGAAGCCGCGTTTTTCATCGTCAGGCTTCATGAGCAGGCTCAAAGGGTATTTCGCTACGAAATTTACGGGGAGCAGGCCAAGTCCCTCACTCCGGAGGAAATCAACGAAGTGCTCTGCCAGCTATCCATCAACTCTTGTGATGCCAGCTTTCCAGGATACCCATATGGTCTTATAGATGCGGATGCCAACGCTAGGGTGAGACACGATGAGCTTGAGACATATCGTGTCATGCTACTGTCCGAGGTATCGAAGCTTGGCTCATGGTCTAAATTTTCGATGCATATGCAATCGGAGGATGCTCACAGCATCTTGAATATGCTTAGGGGATGAATTGTATGTCAATAGATGTATGTGGTCAGATAATAGCGGGTCTTGTTGGAAAGATCCTCATACGTGAGAAGAGCGGACAGAAAATAGAGCTCGGTGATCTCTTGGTCGCAGAAGATAAGGAAGGATACTTGATACTGCAGGTGTTCGACCTGATTTATGGTAGCCAAATCACGCAATTGGCTCGTGAAATGATTGCTGGCATGAAACTTGAAGGTATGGGTGCAGGCCTTGAATTTCTTGAGCCACAATTAAGGAATTATATAATTGCCGAAGCGAAAGCTGTTCTAAGAGTTGCAGGAAAGCCTCAAGTCCCAAAGGTCCTCCCGGAATTTTTCGGCACTGTTAGGCATATAACTGCAAAGGATCTTGAATTTCTCGTCAAACCGCCCAATCCAATATATCTTGGAAAGGTAAGGAGCGGCAGTAAAATCATTGATGTGGACATATACCTAGACGGTTCTCTAGCGATAAGCCACCATATCCTGATACCATCGACGACTGGAAGAGGCAAGAGCAATCTTGTCAAGGTTATGTTATGGAGCATCATAGGTCAGAAAAAGTTTGGTATACTTGTTCTGGATCCGCATGATGAATACTATGGAAGAATCTCTAAAGGACTTAGAGATCATCCGGAAGCTAAAGGAAATCTACAATACTATTCGACTGATCCCCTCACTGCAACCAACACTCTTGTGGTCAACCTCAATTGCATCGAGCCACAGCATTTTGATGGCATAATAAGTTTCAGCGAAGCACAACACAGAGCTATCAGGCTATATCAAGACCAGTTTGAGGGCCAATGGATAGAGAGCATCGTAAGAGGAACTCAAATACAAGGTGTTGACCCGAGAACGCTGACAGTTCTGCAGAAGATCATTCAAACGGCATTATCAGTGTACATTAGGGATGAAGAGATTTTCTGCGGTAACAGAGTGTTCAGTGACACAGCTGGTGAATCAACTGTCTCGGAAATAGTTAAAGCACTTCAAGACGGAAAAGTTGTTGTCATTGATACATCGAAAATAGGGGACGATGCAGAGCTTCTCATCGGAAGCATTATCGCAAATGAGGCCTTTCATAGATACCAAGATTATAAGTCAAAAGGAGAGCTTGACGACAAGCCTCCAGTGTGTATTATTATCGAGGAAGCACCTAGAGTTCTTGGAAGCGAAAAGCTTGCCACCGCCGGTGATAATATCTATAGCAAGATAGCCAGAGAAGGCAGGAAGTTTAAGGTAGGTCTCGTGGGTATCACCCAACTAACAAGCGTCATTCCGAAAGAAATTCTCACTAATATGAATACTAAAATAATTCTTGGAAATGAGATGGCACCAGAGAGGCGTGCGATAATTGATAGTGCGGCTCAGGATTTAGCTGAAGATGATAGAAACATAGCTAGTTTAGATAAAGGCGAAGCGATAATTAGTAGCATATTCACAAAATTCGCAGTACCAATTCAGATACCTTTGTTTGAAGAATTCGTCAAGTATATGAGATCAGAGCAAAATAAAGCCACTACGGAGAAGGTCGAATATAAGGGGTGAGATCCATGTTCAAGTTCGCTCATTTGTCAGATATTCATGTAGGTGCTTTTCGACAACCAATCTTACAGAGCCTTCTATTGGAAGCATTCAATAAGGCTCTTGAAGTCTGTATTGAGAGAAAAGTAGATTTCATTGTGGTCAGTGGCGAGCTCTTTGACTCCAACATTCCCGATATGGCTTTGGCCAACCAAGCAGTGAAAAAACTTAGGGAATTACGAGAACAAGGGATAGAGGTCTATGTTGTTTATGGGAGTCACGATTATAGCCCTACACAGGCATCGATTGTTGATCTTTTGGAAAGCGCGGGTCTGTTTTCCAAGGTGACAAAAGGCGATGTTATTGAAGGCAAACTCCAACTTAGGTTTGTTACGGATAAAAAGACAGGAGCAAAACTCGTCGGAATATCGGGTAGAAAATCTGGAATTGAAAGGGAATACTTCGAAATTCTTGACAAGGACGGTTTAGAAAAGGAGTCGGGCTTCAAGATATTTGTATTCCATGGGGCTGTTACAGAGTACAAGCCTGCACTTATTTCTGAAGCAGAGTCGTTCCCGATCTCAAATCTGCCTAAGGCCTTTCAGTATTACGCTGCTGGCCACATACATGATAGGACTGAGGGCAAGCTTCCTGGTTACGACCGCATTCAATATCCCGGCACACTATTCGCTGGCGATTACAGAGATCTAGAAGAGAACGCGAGTGGTAGAGATAGAGGGTTCCTTATCGTATCTTTTGATGATAGAGTCCGTAATGTTGAGTTCGTAAAAGTATCCGTCTGCGATTATGCCCTTGTTCAATATGATGCAACGAACAAGAATTCCATCAAGGTGCAACAGGAATTATTGGAGCAGGCCAAGAGCCTAGACATAAATGGTAAGGTTGTTCTAATAAAGGTTAAAGGCGAGCTGTCTGGCGGCAATACCTCTGACATAGACTTTATGTCTATTAGGAAAATCATCGAAGAGAAAAGGGCGCTACACGTAAGCATTAACCATTTCGGGTTAAGGTCGAAGGAGTACGCCGATATAAAGGTCGGAGTTGAGGACATACAGGAGGTTGAAAGAAAGCTCTTCAAGGAAAATATAGGAACGGTTAAGGTTTCTCAATCGAAGTTGAAAGGGGATGCAGGCGTCCAGCTCTCACTTGAACTCATAGGAGTACTTAGACAGGAGCCTAAGCTGAACGAATTGAAAAAAGACTACGAGTCCCGTATGGTTCGTAACGGCGCAGAGGCTCTAAAACTGGAGGGGGTTTTGGAATGATACTCAAGTCGATTCATTTGGAGAACATCAGGAGCTATGTAGACGAAACTGTGGATTTTCCTATGGGCGCAATTCTTTTTGAGGGTGACATTAGATCAGGAAAATCAACAATTCTTTACGCAACAGAATTTGCGCTATTTGGCCTCGGTTCTCTACGCGGGACGTTCCTTCTGCGGAACGGTGCAAAGGAGGGATCCGTTACCCTTGTGTTCGAAGTTAATGGGTCAGATTACACGGTACATCGTGGTCTGAAAATAAAGGGAAAATCCGTTCAACAATCAGAGGAAGGTTACATAAAAGGGCCGAGCGGCATGGCATACCTTTCGGCAGGCGAGATGAAAGAGAGAGTGCTTCAGATTCTCAACTTCAATGAGCCAGTTGACCCAAAGGCACAGAGTTTAATCTACCGTTATGCAATTTTCACACCTCAAGATGAGATGAAAGAGATAATCACAAAGGATGTCGACAGGAGACTTCAAACTCTGAGAAAGGCGTTTAGAGTTGAAGACTATAAGCTTGCATCGCTGAATGCTGGAAGCCTTTCATCAGTGGTGAAGGAGAAGATCGCCAAGCTTCAAGGACAAACCCTAGATCTAGATCAAAAAAAGAGACAACTTGCTGAAGTCATAGTGAAAATAAACATAGCTACTAAAGCGCTTAGTCCTTTAAATATTGAGGGGGAAAAGCTTCAGGGGGAGTACGACGAACAGCAGAAACAACTAAAGGAAATCCAGCAGGCAAGGGAAGAAATCAAGAAGATTGAAGCTGAAATACCATTGCTTAGACGGAGCATAGGCGATAAGTCGAAACTATTAAATGAGAACACCAATGAAATGAAAAAGATCAGCAGGAAAATTAATGAGGATATTGGGCCAAGAATAAACGGGCTCAAGAAGATGCCACAGCCAACAACAAAGACAAAAGAAGAACTGAAAGATGATATCACGAAGCTCAGGGATGAAACAAAGAAGCATGATCGATTGAAAGCAAAAATTGACGAGCGTAAGGACAACTTTGATACTATAATAGACCGTAAAAAATGCCCTGTTTGCGAGCAGTCCATAGACTCAAAGGAGTTCAAGGAAAAACTTGCCCACATACAGCAGGAGAGAGAGAACCTAGAGAAGAAGATATACAAACTTGAGAAAGAGGCTGAAAAATTAGAGGGTTTTGTTGATAAAATAATAGAATATAACGATGCGCAAAGGGAACTCAAGCAGTTGGAACCACAACTTATGGAATTTGAGGAGAAGGTTGAAAGGCTCAACACGTCTGTCACCGATCTGGAAAAAGAAATCGAGGAGCTAGAAGGAAAGCTCGAGGGGGCAGAGGACAAGGAGAAGGACTTGAAGAAAGTATCTGAAACGATAACAAAGGTTGAGGAAAAAATTGGGGAAATAGAGAGGGATCTGAGAAGGATCAGAGATAAGATAGTAGAAACAAGGAGGGACATAGAAAACTTACAGGGCTCGAAGGCCGATTTGGAGAAAGAAGTAGGAAAAAAGGAAGAGCAACTTAAGTTTAAAGAGTGTTTGGATGAGGATAAAATTTGGCTTACTAACTATTTTGTACCAACTGTTGAGAACATAGAGAAACATGTTATGGTTAGCATAAATCAGCGGTTCAATCAACAGTTCGAGAGATGGTTTAACGTTCTGATCGAGGATCCTGAGCTGCGGGTAAGAGTCGACGAGGAATTCACTCCCATAATCACCCAAAATGGCTATGAGCAAGACTACTCTTCTCTCAGCGGAGGAGAGAAAACAAGCGTAGCTTTAGCCTACAGGCTTGCACTGAATACCATCGTACAAGAAGTTTCGACGGGCATGAAATCAAATTTGATAATTCTTGATGAGCCGACAGATGGATTCAGTAAAGAACAGCTTTTCAAGGTGAGGGACATTCTAGCGGAATTGAGGTGCCCTCAGGTTATCATAGTTTCACATGAAAAGGAGCTGGAGAGCTTTGCGGACCAAGTTTTCAAGGTTCAAAGAAGTCAAGGGGTATCGTCGGTCAATCGGGTTAAGTAATAGCAGAAGGTTATAAAATATATACGAAGGGCGAACGAGAAGCGATCTCACAGGCATTAGAGTAGAGAGCGTGAATGCTAATAAACTTCAAAATAAGAGGTACGTTGTATCACATCATTCGATGGCCGTTTAGTCGGTACCAAATTCTCGCCTACTGGTCCCAAGAGGACGGTGCAATAAGCCTTTGAAAGTCGGCATATTTGGGACGGTGGCCTCATGCGGCCATAATCGGACCCAACCACATAAATCATGCTCGGAACACGCTTGACCGGTGATGCCTTTGCCTAGAGAACTGGTGGCGATGGCCCCGAGGACCCCTATTCTGAGGGAATATGACGAGAGGCCCCTTGGTGAGAAGGACGTCCGCATAAAGAGCGTGCTCTCCGCGGAGAAGCATGGGACGACCCTTGCGGTCTATCGCGGCCTCTCCTCCCTGAATGAGAAGAGATTCGACCCCGAGATGGGCGTTTTCTTGCCGAAGGATGCCGGCACGGGTCAGGCCCTCAGCTCGTTTCCGATGAACCTCGGCAACATGACCGTCGGAACTGTAACTGAGACCGGCAGCGGAGTGACCCGTTTTCGAAGGGGCGACAGGGCATACGGGTACCTTCCCATAAGGGAGACGCACGCCGTCAAGGAGGACGCCGTGATGAAGGCCCCCTCGGAGTTGAGGGATGAGGAGTTGGTCTGCATCGATCCAGCCGTCGTGGCGTTGATGGCAGTCCGTGAAAGCTGCCTAAGGATTGGGGATGCTGTGGCGATATTCGGCGGAGGGGCCATCGGACTCATGGCTGTGCAGATATCAAAGCTCTCAGGTGCTTTGCGCGTCATTTGCATTGAGCCGATTGAGATAAGGCGCAGGGCCGCGGAGAAGTTCGGCGCTGACACGAGCCTCGATCCAAAGGACTTGGACGTTGGGCTCGAGGTCAAGAGGCTGACCGAAGGCAAGGGCGTTGACATCTCCCTGGAGACCAGCGGATCATACCACGCCCTCCAGTCCGCGATAAGGGCCACCTGCTACGGGGGGGTGGTCGTGCCCGTCTCATGGTACCATGGCGAGCCTAAGGGCCTCGATCTCGGCGAGGAGTGGCACTTCAATCGGCAGGTCATGGTATCGGGGGCGCGGGTCGAAAGCGAGCCCTATCGTGACCACCCGCGATGGGACGGGAAGCGCGTATACGACGTGGTAATCGAGCTCTTCCGCAGGAGGCGCCTGACAGCCGAGGGGTTGCTGACCCCGATCGTAAGGCTCGAGGATGCAGTTGAGGCATACCGGATGATCGACGAGAGGCCGGAGACGACGATCAAACTAGGGGTCAGGTATGGCTAGGGAAGAGCTACCGATAAACTCGAAGTTCAAGGCATGTTCAGGATCCCACGTATGCTCGTCGCGGAGATGATCTGTTGTAAGGAGATCGCTGTTGCTTCTGAGAGCTGTGGCCTCCATGGGCAAAAAAAGGGCAATTTATCTGCCCAATATTGGAGGCAAGGCTGGCTAGATTCGCGTCCTTCGAACTTTCTTGAGGCACATGGATAAATCCATTCCAAGACGAGATTAAAGAATTCATGGCCTCGTCCGGCGAGAAGTTACTCCCCCTTGCCCTCCCCACCCTCGGAGTGCTCGACGTACTAGTTACGACGGTCGCCTATGCGAGGCAGGGCGAACTCCTGACGGAGCGGAATCCAATGGTCAGCATCATAACGAACTCTCACAACCTGATGCTGTATTACGCCTGGTCGGTGTTCTACATACTGATCCTGACGTTCGCGGCCAAGTGGCTGGTCTTCGAGTCCTACAAGGCCAA
>JAUQYT010000076.1 GCA_030587605.1 Candidatus Njordarchaeum guaymasense | reverse complement strand
GATTTGAAACCTCGCACTCGGTGGTGAAATCTCCCGCAGATCCGCTTTTTTGCCATTAGCGTCTGCTTGTCAGAAGCTTAATCTGCTTGGGGCACACTGATTCAGAGAAGGGTTGTAGAGTTGGAGAAAATTAGGAAGGCTCTACTTGCTGATCTGGGGTTAATAGCTGAGTATTATGGCCCAAAGGGGGATACGCCGTTGGATCCCTTTACAAGTGAGGAGCGCATGAAGCAAATGATTAGTCTCGATGATCTTGTTGTTGCTGAAGTAGATGGGTCGTTCGCAGGATTTGTCTATTTTTTTGTCGATAGCCATCCATGGTTCGAGCCAGAAGTTGAGAGATATGGGCATATATTGGAGGTTCATGTCAAAAGAGAATATCAGGGTTTAGGATTGGCTACGCGCATGCTGGATTACACCATGGAAGATCTGAAGAAGCGGAATGTGAATGTGGTCTACATAGATACTGGAGGAGACAATGCCAAAGCGATTCGTCTCTATGAGAAGATGGGGTTTAGAGAATTCGGACGGACAATACACTTCAAGAAGATAATTGGTTGACTGTCTTTTCGAGGTAGCGCGCGGAAAATGTTATACAGAAAGAACACAGTGATAACGTGTTCAGTGAAAGCATGCCTGTTAGAGAGAACGTGCCAAAACAAGAGACCTTGACAGGTAAAAGGGTTTACTTAAGACCTTTTGAAAAAGATGATTTGCCCTACATTCAGAAATGGTCCAATGACGCTGAACTCAGAAGACTAATAGGTGAAGTTGCACCGATGAGTCGAGGCGAAACTGAGAAATGGTACAAGGAATTGCTTGCTGACAAGGATCGGATGTGGTTTGTGATTGCCCTCAAAAAAGGTGACCAGGTAATAGGGGAGGCTGGATTTCTAAGAATGTTCAGACCTTGGCGAAATACGGACATGACTATCATAATCGGGGAGAAGGAAGCTTGGGGAAAAGGATACGGAACTGAGACAGGTCACTTGCTCCTTGACTATGCCTTTGAACGATTAGGCTTTCATAAGATCTCGGTAGGGGTGGTCGGTTTCAATAAGAGAGCGCTTGGATTTTGGAAGAGTCTTGGTTTCAAGAAGGAAGGTATTGAGAGAGATGAATATTACTATGACAACGAATACAGCAACGGCATCATGATGAGCATTCTGGAAGAAGAATATAGAGCATCTCGCGAAGCTCGCTAACTAAACCTCCCTTTACTTGCAAATATTTCTCAGACTTCACTGATGTTTCTCATCCCAAGAGTATCATGCTCGAACTGACGCGGGCAGGGTGAGATTTGCACTCCAAATCAAGCGGCGAAATCTCCTCAACACCCATTTTCTTTTTCTCCATTCTAGCATGATGTGCGCCAAATGCCGCATCTATAAATCAGTTTTCTTAAATATCTGGTTAATCCTTTATACTTTGTTTAAAAATATTGGCAGCTCATAGGAGGTCTTGTAAACTGACGGTTGAGAAACCAGTTCCAGTAATGTTTAGGAGTGAAGGCTCAAAGATTCGCGGGCTCTTCTACAGAGCCTCTGGAGCTGGACCATTTCCAACGGTCATCCTTTGTCACGGGTTTCCTGGAAACAATACAGATGTCCTTGGGCTTGGCCAGAGATTGATGAAAGAAGGATTCGATGGTCTTGCCTTCAACTACCGAGGCACGTGGGGAAGCGAAGGCATGTTCTCGACAGCGAACTCGGTGGAAGATGTAGTCGCCGCCATGCATTATGCGAAATCCACCGTTGCCGTGCGAGAGTTCAATGTCGACCCCTCACGAATTGCCATCATAGGAGCCAGTTTCGGAGGCGGTGTAGCTTTGCTCGGCTCGTTGAATGATCCTGCTGCAAGAAGAGTGGTCTACATTGCCGGAGGCGACTTCGGCGAGCTTGGAAGAATGATGCAGCAAAGCGCTGAATTCAAGCAAGCAATTGAAAAAGGCATAGATCAGGGCATTTCGAATTCAGGTTTCACCGCACCAACTGCCGAGCAGCTTATTGCCGAAATACTTGAAGACATAGGCAAATACGATTTGGTGAAGCATGCTAAGGCGCTGTCCTGCAAAGACATTTTCTTGATCGGTGGGTGGCGTGATCAAACGAACGATATAGAGCATCACATATTGCCTCTCTTCAGAGCTTTGCAGAAACACGGAGCCAAGCAAATGCAAATAGAAATCTTTGACGCAGACCACTCGTTTTCGAATGTTAGGGATCAGTTAGCAGAGAAAATAATATCATGGCTGAAGAGAAACAACTAACGCTGGACTACTCAAGTGGCGGGCGGGTTGGATTTGAACTCTAGACTAGGTGGAGATATCTCCGCAACTCCTCTCTTTTTCTATCTTGTCCTTTCCTAATGTGACTCTTATGAGGAGAAGCTCTTCTTCACTAGGATTGGGATTAGCAAGCCGTATGTTGAGATCAATATAAGTGGTGTGTGAAGGATTAGGTTCCATAGAGTGTATCCGGGCATAATAAAGAACGACATGGCGTTAAATAGACCAATTAACAACCCAACGAAACTCGTGATTCTGAGTAGAAAGGTGTTGACCCTTGGATAGATCAGGGTCAGAACGGCTACTATGAGTGGTGTTGTGGGACAGTACATCACTCCGAAAGAAGATGTGAGTAGTAGCAAGGGATTGAAGTCTGGGTTCAGCTCAGTGTTTATCGGAGACCAAAAAGCCAGAAAGACAAAAGGTAACACCCAGTATCTCCATGTTGAGAGCCTTTGAAAAACATATTCGTTGAGAGGCTTGTAGACTTCCCGCATCCAGAACAGACTGACGACCAGAATAGGAACCAAGTTGCCAGTTAACACGACAAGTCCATAGTTCTCTGTTACAGCAATATGGTTGCCAAAAGCGAAGAACAGAAACAGAATTCC
>JAUQYT010000288.1 GCA_030587605.1 Candidatus Njordarchaeum guaymasense | reverse complement strand
TTCGACGGAAATTCCGAGTGGAATATCCCATTGATCAGACTCTCGCCTACGTGAAGGGAGAGTCTGCCCTGTTGGACATCAAGACTTGACAGGAGCAAGGAATGGGCGCGTATTCCATCTGATTAGCGGGGCGGTTCCACACAGACAAAGAGAATGTTACTGCCTCGAAGGATAACGCTGCCATAGTTGGCTGTCGGTGAATCGGATCTGTACTCTGTGGCACCTTCAAGTATGACGTTCATGTGGCTGTCGCAGTCAATCATTCTTCCTCGAAACTCGACGTCATTCTTGAGCCTAATAGTTACGTCGCTGTTCAGCTTCTTGACCAAGAGGTTCAGCGGCTTCTTCGATGGTTCCACTTGGATCCCTTCAAACGTTCACACGTCCCCTGGGTCTCTATAAAAGGCTTTCAGGTCGAAAAAGCCCTATCTAAAAGGTACTTGTCGCCATCGATTGGGTCGATCGACGAGACAAGATGGTTTCTCTCCAGCTCCTGCAACGCCAAATCCAAAGCCTCCTTCCTCACACCAACGCCCCCATGACCACGTCAGGTGTCCGACCCGGCCAAACACGAAGCAACGAGAGAATCGACTCCTCAACCACATTCAGCAACAGTCGCCCCCTAGCCAAGGAGACTCCATTGATCCGCGACTAAGGTAGGAGAGCCCCAGAAGAGGACCCGAAGAGAACGCTGAAAATGCTCAACTCATCCCTCTGACTCCACGAAACGCGATGATGATGGCGCAACCGTACGCAATACCCCGCAAGCACTATATAGACAGCAAAGAGATACACGCCTTCTGATCGAGGGAGGTTAGTCTAGCTGAATGCCTCCAGAATGCTAATAGTATCTCTCCTAATCGGATCCATTGTCGCTGGATTCACCCAAAGATTACCAACAGACAAGGCTTCGGCAGCGATAACGAGCTATTCAACTTGGACTTCAACGTACTACTCTTACTGGACTAGCGCAAGGACCTCGACTCAATCAATGAGGACTACTGTTTCAACCCTCACTCAGACAAGCATGGAAGGCCCTTACCTGAAGATTGCAGGCAAGTTTGACTATTGGTATGAGACAACTAGTGGGTACAATCAAGTAGTCGAACTGACAGTCAGGGGAGACATCACGAATCTGTTGAGTGCACCTGTCCAGAAGGGAAAGATCATTTTGAATGTAAGGAACTTAGAGGGAACGGTAACAGAGGAAGCTCTAGCGCCTTTTTGGGAGCTAAAGGTCGGAGAAACCATCAAGATTAACCAAGGAGTCCCTTTGACAAAAGCCTTCTACAAAGACAAGATAAAGATCGAATTCGTTCGAGCAGAGATCAATGTCAGCGGACTTGTAACGGACGTTCCGATTGCTACCTACACTTTGTTCGCAACGCAGACCGAGGCCTTGGTTAGAACCTACACTAGTACGTACATAACGACAGGGATATACGAAATACAGCAACCTTTCATTTTTGGAGCGACAGAGATCTTGGCAGTAGTGATTCTGGTTGGCGTTCTTGTTGTGGTTCTAGCTTATATGAAGCTCAGAGCAGCAGGGAGGGTCAGTCCACAAGATCAGCAAGCTTTCGTACAGGGGCGCGTGTGCTCTGGTTGCGGTACTACGCTTGAGGCCAATGAGGACTTTTGTCCAAATTGTGGCAGGAAATGGGGGTGAAGTGGGATACGCCGCGATCTAAGTCACGACGACTTGCCTATTCGACGGTGCGTGAGAAGCCCATGAAAAGCAAAACCATTCTGCTTCTTGTTATGCTCCTGACTATTTCTGGACTCTTTGACCGTTCGGTCCGTGCAGGACTAGACGCAAAGATTGTCGCGTCGCGGACTGTTAGCGTGAATGTAAAGTTGGTTTTCTTGGGCATTGGCGAGAGCGATGTGGATTTGCAGTATATGTCGTGGAGTGAGAACCTTCCTAGGACAATTAGTACACAAGTCATCATCGGCGGAAAAGACATTGGCGTCACCTCAAACGTCAAGTACCGCTTTTCTTTTGCACCGAGCAGCTTCAAGGAGAGACTGTTGGCATATCTCGGCTCGATAGCAGAGACTAGTACCTTGAACAATCCTTCCTTCGTATACTATGAAAAGCCATACGGCCGTTGGGTCCAGAAGTACATGGATGTAGGGTCAACTCAGTATGACGCGAATAAGGTCGAGATGTGGCTGAAGCAGAATAGTGATGGTTACGGGGGGACTGCTTCTGACGGGTGGACCTTGATGTTCATGTACCTACCCGAACTTCCCTCAGCCAACTACGAAACTATGAAGGAATATTGGAAGCAAGATATCACCATAAAGACAACTGATGTGCATCCACACTACTACTCAGTAGCCGCAGTGGACGAGGATCTCGGGTACAGTCTCCGATACAGGCAATTCATGACTGCCTATGGGAACCGGGATAGGTTCTGGTTTGTAGACCTAAGTGCTGGCCCATCCTTCTGGTCTTGGAAACAAACTATTCCCCTTCAAGTAGCGCTGAAGGATCAAGAAATCAAGCTGGGATCAACATACGGTAGGAAGTGGTTGACGGAGTACATAGCTGACTATGCTTGGGGAGCAGTGATGAACTTCATCGTGCCATCTGCAACCTACTACCCATCGTATACAGCTTGCTACAATTTCGTTGTCAACCTATTCGACGACAGGACTGATGAAGAGCGGGCGAAGGTTCCGATAGAGAAGACGGTCAATCCCTCGAAGATTAAAGAAGCTTTCATCGATCTAGTACCTTACGCAAAGACTGATGTGCAAATAAGCTTCAAGAAGACCGAAGACTTTCCGGTTCTTCGAGAAACTATACGAAATAGTGCCGAGAAGTTGGATGATGCCGCCTTCCAAGATAGCATTGACGTAATCGATGTAAGACCTGTTTACTACTTTCTTCAGAATAATCTCGCTAGCCTCATTTCATCTATCAAGAAGGATGAAGCTGAAGTCACGGTCCCGATCTTCGCATTCGCCTTCAGGGGGAAATCTCTTTTCTCGTACAGCTACAAATGGGATCACAGCAAAAGCGATCCGGAGAGACCGGCACTTCTGGGCATCTCCTTTGAGGATATGGCGCTCGTTGGCCTCAATCAATGGTACTTCACACGTGGAGACGAAGTGGGACAGAAAGGTAAGGGCCTAGGCTTCACTCAGACAATTGTCCATGAAGCAGGGCATATGATTGGGTTGACGCATACTCACAGATATGATGACCTAGGAGATTTCTGTTACTCCGCGATGGGATACTTCACTAATGACCATGGGTTTGGTCAATCGGACAAAGATTTCATCCGACGCGTTCACACTGACCAGTTGATTCTGAAAGCAACTGCCAGTCTACAGGAGGCGAGGCTCAAGTTAGAGAGCAGAGTAGAGTCAGTCGATCTCAAAGTCTCCATTGACAGTCTCTCTGACGAGTTGGCGATGATCGAGTCCGAATGTGACAGGCTGGGCTATAATGAGGCGGTTTGGAAGGCGTTTGAAGCGAAGCAAAAATCTCTCAACATTCTTTTGCAGTCGGAAAACCTGCCTGAAGCCACGGTTCCCTTGCGTGAACAGATTCAAACGCTCACAAGACTCTTGCTGGTGACTGTCATATGTGGCATTACAACAAGTCTATTTGTAGGCTTCATTGTTGCTAGGAGAAGATACCGGACTGAAATGCGAAGGCTGAAGGAACTGTCCAAAGTTAGGCCGCCTCCTTTCACATGCTCAGGTTGCGGCACCATGTTGGAAATTGGCGAAGACTATTGTCCACGCTGCGGGAGGAAAAAGAAGTGATTTCGGTAGTATATCTGCATCGCCTCCCCACGTTCGGGTTTGGTATCTTTTGAAGGGAGTATGCTTGAACGTCACTAGGTTACTGGTAATATCGCTCCTGATTGTCTCCATCGTTGTAGGGTTTAGATCAGCTTCGCCGATGGAACCGGCCTTGGGGGCCGTCACAAGCTATTTGACAATAACTGCTTGCTCAACATGGACCACAACATGGTATTACAGCGGGTACGTCACAACGACTTCAACGAGATACAGAACGACGGCTGAGATCACTGATCGACTGGAGCAAATAGCTCTTGGCGGACCCTACGTGAATGTTAGTGGAACGTGGAGAGCAAGTTCTGGAGTGGTAATGATGGATGTGACAATCACGAACTTGATGAATATCGACATCCAGTCAGGCGGCCTCCGGTTTAGAATCTATGGCGTAGGAACGCCTTGGCAGGTCGGTTCGACAGACGTAGACATGGCTTTTGGCGCCATACCTCCTATGAGGTCGACTACGCTCAAATATCAGACAAGCATAATCGGTGTGTCAAGCCAATCGGAAATTGTCCTTACGTGGGTTGCCATCAATCTCTATGGTGTCAAAACAATCGTAAAGACAATTCCCCTGGAGACATACACATATACGAGGACGGTTGCTGAAACCCACGCGAGAATCTATAGCGAGACATACACGACAACGGTCACACACATGTTTCAAGAGTATGAAGTAGGCGGACCACTAACCAGTTTGATCAGCATCTTCTCCAACCCGATAAGTTGGGTTCTTCTCACAATTGGCGGAGTGGCAGTCCTTTTGGTCCTTTTGTTTCCGGGAAAGAGAAAAGCTGCGAAGCCACTGCCCAAGATGGTGCCGATAGTCGCAGAACAGCGAATCTGCTCTGGTTGCGGATCCCTACTGGAAGTCGACGAAGATTATTGTCCCAGTTGCGGAATGAAATGGAAATGAGCCAGTACTACGAGCCCAAGGACATAGTCGGGAAGGCCGTCTATGATGGTAAGGGACGGAAGATCGGAGAGGTAGAGAAGGTCGTATTTCTGAAAGATGGAAAGGGAGCCATGATTCTTAGGCATACCAACAAGATCATACTAATGGAAATGGTGCAAGGTGTAGCAGAAATTATCCTCATACCTCCGATAGAAGAGAAAGAACTTCTACCGCCTACTCGACCCAGTCAGCCTCAAGTGGCTCCCGCGCGACAGCTCACAGATGTATCGGCGCCTCGTTCAACCACGCAGATCTGTCCAAAATGCATGTACGGCAATAAGCTGACGGCTAGCTTCTGTGTCAAGTGTGGCACAAAACTCGCAGTTCAGGAAGTCGGATAGCCCATGTGAATGCGTCTGACCAGACTGCGGAGGGAAATTGGAGAAGCATGGGTTGATCCTGTTTGAAGAATGCTTGCTGGCAGAAAGGAAAGAGAAATGACATCATCAGAATAGCACTGGCTTCGTTACTAGTTGGCTCCGTCGTTCTATGCTTGGCGGAAAGATCGCCACCGAGCTCTACATCAGATCTCTTTCAGATCACCTCGACGTATACGACAGTCAGAACGTCTCTATCTGTCATGGAGTCTTACTCAACTCAGTACGACATCCGCAAGACGACTGTTACAGAGACTCTGACCCAGAGTGGCGATCTGCCAGAAGGAATGAAAGGCCCCTACCTCAAGATCGAGTCAAGTTGGGTGCCGCAAGACTATTCATTGCGGTATGAGGTGAAGATCACTAATCTGATGGGCCGGCTTGTCCTGAACGGAACCATGCTTTGGGTGACCTTTGCTGCCTCTGCGCCTACGCCAACCGGGATTCCAGGAGAAGAGATCAGACTGAGTTTTGGATCAATTGGCGCTGGCGATCTCGCATCCCTGAAAGGAATCATCCCTGTGGTCAGAAAATACAACCCTGCTCTTGACAAAGTGGTTTTCATGTGGGCAAAACTCACCTGTGTGGATCCCATTGACGTTGCGACTGCCGTGCGGACCTATACCCAAACGATGACTTCGACAGCACTACAGACTCTTCTTACGAGCGCTGTGATCCTCTACTTTGGAGTGACAGAGACTGCCTTGCTGATTTTGATCGCGGTTGGAGTAGGCATAGTCATCTATGTCAGCGCAAGGAGAAGGCCCACGATTTCAAGACCACTAATCAAACCGACAACGCGCATCTGTCGTGGATGTCGCAGCCCACTCGAGACAGGTGAAGAATACTGTCCAAACTGCGGAAGAAAATGGGAATAAACTCCAAGTACTGTGAGTCAATGGATCTGGTTAACAGAAACCTTTTGCTTGTCACATGGCTTCTGGCTAGTACAATAATGGTGAGTTTCACACGCACGCTCTCGCCAGAGAACATATTCGGAGCAACCACCAGTTACTCAACAGTTGTGAGTTCTTCTACCTGGGTATCAACATCATTTGCAACCACTTTCACCACAACAACCCTAACGAAGTACAAAGTAACAACAGATGTAACAGACCAACTCATCCAATATGAGCCGTCTGGACCGTACATACAAATCACGGCAGTCTGGAAAGAAACTGAGTACCGAACAGCAGAGATCGATGCTACAGTCAAGAACTTGATGAAGTGTGATATTCGCTCAGGCCACATGCGCTACAGGATAGAGTCTAGCGCTCGATATATGATTGCAGAGGTTGACTTCGGTCCAGTATCCGCAAGCGAGTCTGTCCGAGTCGTACAACGGTTCCCTATTCCGGAGATCCGTCTGTCCTGGGGAGTCTATCTTGAAAGAGCTGAGATAAGGTTGAACCGGGTGGAATACGTAGTGCTTGCCGTTCCAATTGAAACTCTCACCCAGATTGACCGGCGGGTGGACGTGCACACTGAAGGCAGGGTCGAAGTATACACGACAACGATTGCTTACACAGTGGAAGAAGTACCACCTAATGTGAACACGCGATTCTTGCTTGTTCCGGTTCTTGGCATCGCTGCTTTGTCTCTGGCAGCTCTCCTTGTGAAAACGAGAAAGCGTCTAGCCAACCTGACTTTGAAAAGCCGACGCACACGGTGCCCATGTGCCAGTTGCGGTACTTCACTTCTCGAAGACGAGGATTACTGTCCTAAGTGCGGTATGAAGGGAGAATGAGTAAACCGCCAGTTACTCAAGGGTTGTGAGTTCTTCCACCTAACCTTTGTCTTTCGCCACACTCAGAACAATATTCGGCGTCGGCGGGAAGCTGGAAACCGCATTTGACGCAACGTTTCACACTGGTCAGCGATACTTCTTCTTGCGTCTCTGCCAATAGTCGAGTCTTCTTTCTTGACAGGAGAAGCAAAACGACACCCACAGCGATTGACAGAGCGACAGCTACCGCTGCCAGTACCGTTACCCATTCGACCTTGACCATCTCTGTATAGGTTGTTGTGATTATCGTGCTGACGGTTGATTTCAGGGTCGTTGCAGCAGTCTCTGTTATTGTGAGTGACTGAGCTGTTGTCGATACAGTGGTTGTCTGAGTTGTTGCCACGTATGGCACGACTTTGAGTATGGCCGTGTCCTCTAGGTAGGCGTTTTGGTGACCCGCCCCGCCTGCGATGAGGTGAACGACCCAGAGCTTTACTTGATACGAGTCGACCTTGGGAGGTTTCCATGCCATCGTGACCGGAAAGTCCTCAGGTCGAAGGCCAAACACATAGAAGCCCTGCCAATCCCATCTTTCAAACGCCTTCTGAAATACGAGAAGGCCCCGTGAGTCATAGATGTAGATATCCAAGCGATGATCGTGCTGCTTGCAACTTTCACTCCCTATGGAGATTGTGATGTTAACGGTCTCTCCAAGGGAACACACGGGCTTGTCAACTGTAAGATAGAGTGAGCGATCAGCAACTGCGTAGATCGGTACACTCAGACAGAGAAGCGTTGATAATGAAAGTAGAATGAGCAGCAGTCTGCTGATCATAATCTGCGCTTCCTTTGGCTTGAATATGCATACACGACGGTAGCAACAATGATCCCAGCCACTACGACGGTCAAAACTAGAAGCTCAACAGACAAGGCGATGACCCTTGTTGTCACCGTTTGAACGTTCGTCACTGTTTGGATAGTGGTCTGAGTGACAGGCTGAGGCGCACGAAATGGAACGGATGTTGATGACTGAGCTTCTGCTTGATCGGCCTTGACACGTACTGTAATCGGATGGCTTCCCGAAGACCTTGCGTAGATCATCCAGCTGACTCGCCAAGATGATCCGCCCTCTAGGGAGGATCTTTGGAAGATCATTGGCTCTGAGACAACAAACAGGTCTGCGGGCAGATCCAATCTCACGACCAGATTGAATGCGTCGAGATCACCCAAATTCGCGATGGTCGCGGAAAACTCTGTTCGATTGACGAATTCTACATGATCCTGTTGCACAGCAAGCTTCACCGGATTACAGCGTTTCAGTGAAACATTCCTGAAATACACGGAGGCCACGTAGGGAGCGAATATGTAGAATCCAAGTTCAAGAGCAAGCTTCACTTTCTTCACTGAATACGTCTGATTACGCCCGACCCTACTGTAAAACAAGCCGCTCAAGTCGATTCTGACTGTCTGAAATTCAGGAAACCCTCTCGAGAATTCCTCATGACGTTTGCCCACAATAGCAAATTCCTCCGCCCTTCCTTGCTGGTCGGTAACATAGTAGGTAACCACGGAACGAGCATATGAAGCGGGAGAAGCCACAACCCGGAATACTGTGCAGATGTCGTAACTCAATTCAAGGAAAAGCGAAAGATCCTGCCTCTCAACCGTCTGCGAGATGCTGCCGTAGCGGTCTATCCTCACGTAACCTTGCTCCAGATAGACCAAGCCCTCACTTGTCCATCCCCGTAATCCATTAACAAAGTTACCGTTCGCAAGAAGTTCGTAAGGCGCACCAGACGTACAACAAACAACGGACGACAGGCTTGCTGCGACACACAAGCATATTATGAGGGCTCTGTTAAGCAACCTCATCCCCCAACAATGCCGCTGATCCCGGCGATATCTTGGAACGAAATGATTTCTTCTTCATTGTCCTTGAAAACTAAACAGTAAAGACTTGAGACCCACGTAGCTGGCTCCCTCCTGCGCACTAATCCGGAATACCCCGGAAGTATTATATCTGCATTGCTTCCTCACCCTCGGGTTTGATATCTTCTGAAGGGAGTCTGCTTGAACGTCACTAGGTCGCTAGTCTTGTCGCTCGTGATTGTCTCCGTCGTTGTAAGGTGAGCTATCATGCAAGGGTGCGAATAAGGATGGACGTCATCGGACGGCAGAGCATAGAGCCTCAGGCGCAGGCCTTATTGACTTTCATCGGTGATTACCTAGCCCTTTCGGGATATCAGCTCTATACTACTTCAACTACACCGACTATAGTAGTGTCGGTTGATGTAGATCAGGATCCCCCCCGATCTACGGCTAACACTTTCACCCAGCCCATTTAGAGGCGGAAAAATCAGTCTGTATAAGGCACTGATTTTTCAGGTTAGCTAGGGGGTGTTCACGCTTTCTGGCGCCGCCTCAGAACTCTTTTCGCCTACTGCGATCCAGTCCTTAAGATCATCATCGTCTACGAACTCTCTAAGGCGAACAGAGGCTCTCCCTATGTATCCCAGTACTTCATCTGCCTTAACGTTTTTCTTGACAAACGAAAGAACAATTTGCGCCGAATCTCCAGCGACCCGCCCAAGTTCGCAAAGAGTTCTTCTCATCTCAGGCATGTTTCCCAGCATAGTGAAGGACAGGACTCGGTCAAAGCTCGCAGATTTGAAGGGAAGGTTGTCTGCGTCAGCACAGATGAGGTCAACATTGTCTGCCAGTCCAGCTCTTTTCCGCGCTAGTTTGAGCATGGCCCTGGAATAGTCTACTCCAACGAAGAATCCGCCTTGTCCAGACAGCAGGCTTAGCAAGGTTGCCGTGCCGCATCCACAATCTAGAACCATCTTGCCTGACATGCCGCTAAGGTATCGGGAACAACGCTTGTACTTCTTCATCTGTTCTTCGCTGTAGAGTCGGTCATACGTGTCGGTTCCCGTTTCGTACCCGACCAGAGCGCGCCTCTTTTGGCTCCAATATTCATTGCTTGTGTTATTGCTCATGGTCCTTTCTACTTCTTTCGAAAGAATTCACTGATCTTCCTCGTCTCTTGTTGCGCCAGAACTTCCGAGCACTTCTGCGGAGATATCGCCTTGAACTCAAGGTTCATCGAGGCGAGCAACCCTTGAGTGCCTTTCTTCAATTCAGGGGCAGCAATGATCCCTCTCAGGCCTCGACCAAT
>JAUQYT010000043.1 GCA_030587605.1 Candidatus Njordarchaeum guaymasense | reverse complement strand
AATCCGCTTTTCATTCAGATAGTAGCAAAGTGTTGCGGGAAACCGTACGGGCTACAGCTGGGATTCATGCCTGAAGGAACCCTAGTGGTGGGGATAGATAAGTACAGGAATCCTTTCAAGGAGAAGGCGCCACTGGTGAATACCGTAGTGCTCTTTGACAACACTGGTACTTATGTCTGCGGAAACTCAACGCCGGCAATGGACGAAACCTCTGCGAGCATCTACCCGTTGCTGAAATCGTGTTTCGAAAAGTTGGTGGCTAAGACTCAGAGAGAGAAGTGGCGGCGTGTCTTGTTCTTTGAAGATTCTGGAGTGGGGACCATGGAAGAACAATTGAAGGCAGACGCCTTGGACTGTGAACGCGCTGCAAAGGACATTGGAGCCTTGCACGCTTTGATAACAGCTAATAGGTCTTCTCATCTGAGGTTGTACGCTGGCGACCCAGTTGACGATCTCTCTGCGGAAAGGGTTTCTCCGTTTTCAGCAACGGTGAAGATGCGCGACCCGTTCCAGTTCGTGGTGGTGTCAACGGAGCCTATAATCTCGAGGGAGAAGGCGAGAGAGTTTGGAACCCCAAGACCTGTTCTTTATGCGATCTTCTCTAAAAGTGAGGAACTAGAGCTTGAAGACCTCAAGGAAACTGTTGCAAAGATAGTTGTTTGGCTGTGCAGGCATTCTTGGATTTCACCGAGTTCGACAAGACTTCCAGCGCCACTGTTTTTTGCTAACAAGCTCAGCAGGCTAGTGTCAGACACTGGTGTTTCTGTTGGTCCTGACGACACAGAGGCGCCTTTGTTCCTGTAGAAGTTCTGGAGTGATCTGAACATGAGCAAATATGTAGACGCTGTTGAACTGACAGAAAAGAGCATGAACAAGATTGGCAAGTCGCTTTATCCTGAGCAGAAAGAAATGATTGATCCAATGTTTGAGTCTTTGCAGAAGAAGGGGGTTGTGTTCGTTGGGCAGGGTCCTACCGGTATGGGGAAAACCTATGTGATTGCTGGTGTTACTAAAGCGTTGGTGGCGCAAGGCAAACGTGTTTGCATCGCCGTGCCTTCGTACACCCACCTTAATGATGTCATGGGTAAGCATTTGTCTGAACTTGAGGTGCCATACGCTAGGCTAAGGGGTTTGTCGTCTCTTGAAGAGCATGAGGGTTGCCCGCTTCTCAAAGGGGCGAGACCGAGTACTATCTTCTGTAGTGATGTGAAGGGGGCTAAGACCGGACCAAATTCTGAGAGATGCTCTACCATCGATTGTACTGTGAGACGTGAAATTAGAGAATCAAGCGAACAAAGCGTTGTGCTGACCGTTTTTCACAAGCTGATTTACAAGACTAGCTTGTTGAAGAACTTTGATGTTGTAATTTTTGATGAGTCTCATGGGCTTGAACCAACGCTTAGGCATGCTAGGTTGGTTAGGGTGCCAAGGGAAGGCTTGGAGTATATTACCCCAATAGTTCAAGAGAACAAGGCTACACTTGATGGGATAAAAGGGTCCTTGGAGAGGCTGGCTAGGAGACAGAGCGCTGAGGTTCCAGCGCCTTTTGTTGAGCGTGAAATAATTGAACCTCTTAGGGAAATACTTCCTGAGGTTAAAGAAAACCTGCGTGAAATGGAAGAAGCTGGACACCGTTTGGATGAACGCGCTGTGAGTGCTTATTATTCTTTGCATTGGGCGGTTGACTCGCTAGAGAGGATGGACTACTATAGGTTCGTTTATCATAATGAAGCTGTGCTGGGAATTCCTAGAAGGATAGACTTCATCCCTTTTCATGGCAAGAAGGTCAGTGAGGACTTGTCGATAGCTCTCATCAGCGCCACGATAGAAAGTCCAAAGTTCCATGCTAGTGACGCGGGTTTCCAGTATAACGCCTTAGCCCCACCGATTCAGACTGACAGCACACGCCTGATTGAAATTAGGTACAAAAGACGCCCTATCTTCGGACTTGTTGATGGCCCAATCCTCCGCAAGGACCTGAATGATATGGGAACGTACGAGTCGGGAAGGTTAGAAGCCAATAAGATAGTCGCTGCGATAACTCCTTCTTTCAGATACCCGACGCTAATCCTCTGCAGAAACAAACAGGACGCTAGGTCCATTAAGCTGCATCTGGAAAGTATGAGAGAAGTCCAAGAGCGCCTTTACTTGTTTGAGGATGAGGATACTGCTAGGGATCTTGATTCAATTGAAACTGAACTGAACAGCCAGATTGACAAGGGCAAGAACATCATAGTCACTACGGCTGCTAGCAGGCTCTGGGAGGGAGCCAACCTTAAAGGTCTTAGGCACTTGGTGATAGATGCTTTGCCTTACGCCTCCCCTGAGCCTTATGAAAAGTTTGAGAAGAGCTCTTGGGGGTCTTGGAGGACTTCGAGGACGTTTCGTTTCATGATAAGAAGACTTCAGCAAGGAATCGGCAGGCTGATAAGAACCGACCAAGATCCGTGGGGCATTGTGGCAGTTGTTGACGGACGCTTCAACGCCCAGTGGCGCACCATCAAGTCAGTTCTGCCGTCATATCTAACAGACCCTAATATAATCAGGTTTGTTACGAGGAACAGACTTAAAGATGAACTAGAAGATGCCATAGCCAAACTCGAGCGAAAGGCTTCTTAATGTAAATCAAGTAGGTTATAGTGTTATTTGTTCGGATGACCGAATTTCCTGTTCTATTGGAAAACGGAATATCATGTGAAGAAAAGGATGAACAAAGATGTGAGGAGACATGGAAGATAGAGAACGCGATATGTTGTTAGGGAAGATTGAAGAATGGCAAGCAAAAGCTCGTTGTGAAAGTGACCCTTTCAACAAATATGTTTCGGTTTTCATAGCTTACAACATCTTT
>JAUQYT010000031.1 GCA_030587605.1 Candidatus Njordarchaeum guaymasense | reverse complement strand
TGGGGGGGCGCTATCCTGTGAGGTAGCCCTTCGTGGGTTCGAATCCCACCCCCACATCAAACTTCTGGTTCGGTGCGGATACAGGTCTGCGGTTTTCGCCTGAGCTCCTGTTCTTGGTCCAATGTGAACTCTCTCAGCTCGTCGATTTCATGGCTTGAGAAGCATTCGGCGGACTCAGGGTTGAAGCATGTGCCTTGTGGAGGCAGAGTTTTGCCGATGGCTGCTTGGCTTTGGCTGATCGCTAGATCCCTCAGGTTGTGGGCTTCAACTCCGTAGCGATTCCAAGCCCCTCGCGAGACGCTTTTCTCGGGAGCGGCGGCCTATGAACAAGAGAGAAATAAGGAGGCGCCTGCCAACCAGTTCATGGGTTCAGTGGGCGGCATACAGAAACAGAGACTAACGCGGGATCTCCCGAGGCTTCTTAACTCGCAACAGGATCAGAGCGCTTGCGACAGCTATAGTAGCAATGGAAAACGCCCCGGCTGGAAACTCTGGGATAATAGTCTCAGTCATATTGAGGTCGCCCCACCCGTTTGGATTCATCAAGTCTGCCAAGATGGATGGGTGCGGCCACCCAATGAAGAAGAGGTTCGCCAATGTTGGCGGGAATCCATCGGTGGCAAAAATACCAGCTCCGTAGACGGTTTTTTGGCCGATGTAGAAGATGGGTACACGCAACTCGTATATGAGGTGGGGGCTCGGATTGTAGGGATCGTTACTGCTGTCCATTGAGCTAGCTCCGATGAACCCTTCAGGATTGGGAAGCCAGTCACTCCATCCACTTCCAGTCCCTTTCCGCGTCATCTGGAAGTACGTGGTCGGCGAATTCCACCTAACGCCAAACAAGTAGTCGTCGATGTGTGGGGCACCGCCTCCGTCATCGTTGGTATCCAAGACTATCGCCGCACCATCATACGGCTTTTCCGGAGTCATTTGCTCTGCATATTCAATGACAGAATCTGTTACGAAGTCAAGAAGCACATAGATGTACTCATTGTCATGCTTTATTCTTATGTACACTGTCTTGGTATCGCTGACGATTTTTTCCTCGGCCGAATCCACCCATTCTGAAGCACTCGTCCATTTGCCATCCACAGCGACAGGATTAACTGAACGGCCACAGAGCAGCGTGCCCTTCTGCGGAATGCCATAAGCGTACACCATAAACTGAGCGAAGAAGGTCAGGACGACAAATACTGCCAGAAACCGACCCCTCTTCATGCCCTCCAAGCCTACCCACCTCTCTTCCCGTTCTGTAGAATCATTTATGGCTTTGTATGTTTGCGCCTTCAACCATGACCCATCCTAACCATCAGCTTCCTTCTTTCGTAATGCTTCCATGCCTATTGCTTCCTCCGCTGGCATGTGTTGATCGAACTAGGTCTGCGTGGCTGCATAGCCTATCGCCGTCGCTGAATCGACTGATGTCTCCGATCTCGCTCTTCGTCTAGCTGTACTATGGTTCGTCAGATTCTTCTGTTGCTTATTTGATAAAGGAATCGATGTTGATCTCCTTCGTTTGGTTAGTAACACGATGAGCATTACGATCGGCACCACAAGACCAAGCGAAATCGCTTCCCAAGGTGGGCCACGAGCCACGGCCCTTTCCTCACTCGTTGTTGCTGTTATCCGTGCCGTTGTCTTCTCCGTTACAGGTTCTCTAGCTTCAATAGAGATCAGATACACAGACGAAGCCTTGATCTTATGAGTCATCGCGAATGGTTCCGATTGAGGGGATTCGAATTTCTCGATGAGTGCTATATCATTCTTGTCATCAATCAAGTATATTTCGCATCCCAAGATCTTCTCTCTCCAAGGAAGGCCGTTGAGTACTAGTCTGAATTCGTCATAATCTGCATCAAAATTGCTGATGAGCACCCTCGCGGTATTGCTACTGTTTGATATCCCTGACAAAACGGCGAAACCTGCATTGTTTGATCCTTGGCAAGCCAATCTTACGGGCGTCTCAAGCATTTTTTTCATTGCGAGAAACGCGTAGGCTGGCTTCTTGAATGTGCCATTGTAATGGAACAGTGAGTAGTAAGGATGATCGGAGCTCCCACGGTACCTGAAGGCTCTCGAGATAGGCGCATCTTGAAGATAGATAAGCGCACATGCTGTCCATGCGGCCCCCCTAGCGTTCCAAAGTTCATCTGGATACGGGCTACCTGCTGAGAAGTTCCACTCAGTGAGGAAGTTTTCAACGTTTTCAAAGCCATACCGTCTTAGAAGATCCTCCATCTGATGGGCAGTTTCAACGATGACGTATGGAGGCTTATTCCTAGGGTAAGAGTGCCATGAAATGAAGTCGAGAGGTGTCTTGTTTGTCTTGCAGAACTGTAGGAATCCTTCAAGAAAGGCTCGGCTTCCCGCTAGCCCTGGTCCGCCGACTTTCAGTTTCGCATCCACAGTTCTTAGGGCTCTAGCTATCGTGTCATAGAGCTTGAAATACTGTTCGGGGATCCCCTTCCAGAAGACTTGGATGTCAGGCTCATTCCAGATCTCCCAATATTGGATTTCATAGCTGAAACCGTTCGCCCACCCTTTATTGTAGTGCATAACTATGTGTTTGCATACATCCGCGAACTTGCTCTGGTCGCTTGGCACGTCATTCGGCCCACCCCAGCTGTATCCCAGTCGGTAGAGGACTTGAGCGTTGATTGATTTTATTGCTTTGACTTGCAGATCAGTTGAGCTGAAGTTATAGCTTGTCTCAGCAAACGGGTCCGCTTTCATGTCAGGAAAGACTACATTGACATCGAAGGCCCCCCAGATATCATGTGTTCTCACGTAGTCGACCCCGATCTGCTGGTACTGTTCATGAAGTGATGGCAGACGCTGAATATACTGCGGTTGAGCTAGTGGCCCGGCATTAACTCCTTGAAGTGATCTGATTCTTCCTGTAACCTTGGACAAGTTTGCTTCTATCAAAACTCGTCTCTCAGAGCCATCTGCCGATTCTGCAATCGAATTGGACATGTCGCAGTTCAAGCAGAATCGCATGGGGGCGCTGATTCCGCTTACCCGAAAGACTTGCTCACCACCGATTCCAGTCGAATCTTGAAGTGCCAATGGAGAAGAGAAATCGCAAACGTATTTGTCATTCGCCTCGCCGCTCACCAGGGCGAGCTGGGCAATCAAAAGCAAACCATGAAAACACACTTTAGTTGTCAAAGTTTCGCCCAATTATCTTTTAGAGCGATATTGAAAAAGGTTTTTCGTTTTTACTGGTAAACTGGTGCGCGAATCCCACCCCCCGCACCATTTTGGAGTGACAGAAAGCGATAAGCAAAATGTTACAATATGTCACTGGCTGCACAGACTAGAGCGGTTCTTTGGGTGGTGCTTTGTCTGGTTC
>JAUQYT010000376.1 GCA_030587605.1 Candidatus Njordarchaeum guaymasense | reverse complement strand
GAATGCCCGGTGAACCCTTCGCGGAGTTCGGTCTAGAAATCAAAGAGAAATCCCCCTTCTTAAAGACGTATGTGTCTGGATACGCAAATGATTACCCAGGTTACCTGATACCGCGGCGCGCATTTGAATATGAGGGCTACGAATCCTGGACAGCACGCTCAGCAAAAGTTGGGCCAGGCGGAGGAGAATATCTTGTTGAGAGAGCACTGAGTCTACTAGAGGAGCTAAGCAGAGAGGCCCCACTATCACGAAAGTATCTAAGGAGATCGAAAGAAGAAATCTTGGGAAGTCTCTCTGAATTCAACTTCGAATGAGTAAACCGGACCCTGTTCTCTGAAGTGCTAAACATTCTAGTATCATCCAATTAATATTGTTCTCATTCCTATCGACTGACCTAGCTGGATTAATTCTTTGCTTACATCGCCGTATCCGATCATCCAGTGGTGCCCCAGTCCTTCTTTTGGGACAATCTCTAGGAACTCTCTTGTCGGGACCGGCAAGCGGATCCTCGCTGGGTTGCCTGGGAAGATCATATCTGTGTGGACAGCAACACTTTCATGTTGTCACCTTTGGCCACCAATAATAAGCTTCATATACAAGTATGTCATAATGCAGGTTTGACGTCAACTGACGCCCCGAACAAACGCTATCTCTGTTGGGTGATATGAGAAAGACCATCCTGGTTTTGACAAGTCTTAAATATCTAGATCAGAAATATTTTGGGAAACAGTGGGAGGTATGTCTGAAAAAGAGATAGTTGTCAACTGCTCAAAATGCAATACTAGGATGGTTAAGCAGTCTGATGTGTATGTTCTCGCCAGATTTGAAAGAGAACCCAGTGGTGCAGTGAATTTCAGCCTGACAGACGATGTCACAATGAGAGTGTATGTTTGTCCCAAATGCCGTCACATAGAATTATTCTATGAAAGAGTATAGTCTTAGGCGAGTAAACAAAACTTATTCTCTAAGTCGCAAGTTCAAGGGGCTGGAGAGTTGGTTAATTTCAGCGGATATGACACAATGTTCTATTACAAAGTTAATGGAGTCCTGAGGCAATCATTAAAAATCTGGATTACTAATAGAACAGGGAAACCTCAATCGGGCACTGCTACAGTTTCTGCTAAGAACTATGAACCAGTAACCACGTCACTGCCAGTGATAAAGAAGGGGAGAAGATCATACACGGCGTTTGCGCCAGTAGTATATCCGAATTTTGGATCTCCCATTTCATACGGAGCTGGAAAACACAATCCGGTTCGTGCTCGTGTGGAATTGAAAGTAGGATCACAAACAGTCACGAAAACCGTCATGATAGGTACGTGGCGGCCGTGGACTATATATGTTTGTCAAGATGTCTGCACAGACTTCACATGGGGTTATAAAGAAGATGAAACGATCGATCTCTCTGTAAAACTGGCGAAGGCCCATCTAAAAACAATTAAGGATACGAAGGCGGAAGTATTTGAGTCGCAAAACAGATGGAACATAAATCAAACAATGGAAGTAATGTGGTTTGAGGAGAGAGAAACAAACGAGAAAGTGAAAGGACTCTTTGAAAGAGAAAAAGACGGACACATCAGCATAAGTCCGATTTTCAACTCTTGCCTTACATCAACTATGGGCACTGAACAGGCTGTCCGTTCCTTATATTTTGCTAGTGAACTCGAAAAGAAATATGGAATAAACTTATTCATAGTAGAACACATCGAGGTTCCCACAATCACTTGGGGTATGGCTACCATTTTTGCCGGAGCTGGCATAAGATACCTCGTAAAGGCTTGGCTCGACTTTATGGCTCCGTTTTGTAACCGACGCGATGACATCCCGATATTCTATTGGGAAGGCCCTGACGGTTCCAAGGTGCTTGCAGTTTCTGATAAGGGTGCATGTCTGAGAGCTGGCTACGCCCAAGCGAGGTTTCTTTTCGAGTCTTACAAGGAAGCAACTAAGGAACTCCATGGATGGTGGATACCTCACTTTGAAAATCACAGCGAATACCCTTATGACGCCTTCATTCTCTCGGGGTCACATGGTGATCTAGGTAGAGACTCGGCGAAGCAGGTAACTCGATTAGTCTCTAACATTATTCGATACAACAGTGAACCTTGGGAGTACCCAAAGATCGTCAATGCTAATTGGAAACATTTCTTCAAGCACATCGAAGATTTCGTCGGAGAACACGCGATCAACCCTCCCGTCTTGAGAGGAGACTTCGGTTGTTCATGGGATGAGTGGCCAGCACATCTCGCAGCTGTCTTTTCAGGAGTTAGGAGAGGAGTCAGATCCTTTATCACAGCCGAAAAATTGTTGACTTTGGCGTCTCTTCTGGAACCCAACGTGTATCCCAATCACCGAGACAAGCTGAAAATTGCCCAGCTGCGAATGGAGCAGATAGCGGAACACCCGTGGAATGGCAGTTACCCGGAGGAAAAAGTGGACTCCCTTCGTAGGAAGCAAGAGTGGCAGAAGGAATTGGATGATAAAGCGAATGAAGTAATAGAAAATGCTTTAGAGGTCATATCTAGGCATATCCCCACAAAAGCCGAGACCACCTTAGTTGTCTTCAACCCTCTTTCATGGGAACGCACTGATGTGGTGATGATTGAAGGGCTAGGTCAAACTTCTTTCACGGTGAAAGACAACAGTACGGGAGAAGAAGTACCTAAAGACATAGTCTCCATTGAAGGAAAAGACGTATTTACTTTCATCGCTGAGAAGATTCCCGCCCTGGGCTACAAGACTTACAAAATCTCGAAAGTAGACATTACCAATGTTAAAGCCGCACAAGAGCCATCGATCACAATACTGGGAAATGTCATCGAGAACAGTTTCTATCGCGTTGAAGTTGATGATAGAACTGGTGGACTACGGAGCGTTTTCGATAAAAGAAGCAAAGTAGAACTAGTCGATGCCAAAAGCCCATACAAATTAAACCAATATGTTTATCTCTCTGAGCGAAAAGAGTACACGCTGGCAAATGCTGAGGTTTCCTCGGGACAAATGGGCCTCGTCTCTGGTAGTCTCATCATAAAGTCTTCAACCTTAAGGTCTAGGATAAGAACAACAATCACGCTCTACTCTTTTCTTGATCGAATCGACATCACTAATGAAGTCGAAAAGGCTCCGAGCTCTGAGCCTCAGGAAGTGCATTTCATCTTTCCTTTTAATGTACCTAACCGTACCTACTATTACGAGGCCACAGGAGCGATAATAAGGCCCGGGTTGACGCAGTACGGCGGCGAGCAACTTAGGGGTTCCGGCCAGACTTCTTATGCCTGCCAGACTTTTGTAGACGTTTCAAACGAAAAGTATGGGGTCACATTGAGCCAGACAGATTCTTATCTGATCCAGTTTGGACACAGAACTACTTTTGAGAATCCAGAATTACCTGATCCCTCCAACAGCACAGTATTATCTTTAGTAATGTTGAACAAGTGTCCCGAGATGCTTCCAGATCAAGGTGGAATATCAAACTTTGTGTTTCGATACTCCATTAAAGGACATTTGGGGAAGTTTCAGGCATCTGAGGCGGTGCGTTTTGGTTGGGAAAGGAATAATTGCTTGATAGCTAGAATTCTGAATCCGAACCAAGAGGGAGATCTCCCCAACAAAGATCACAGCTTCCTCTCATGTGAACAAGAGAACATAGTCCTGACGGCGCTAAAAGTGTCCGAGGAAGGGATTGAAAATGGGATAATGGTCAGGGCATGGGAAACCGGAGGAAAAGACACCGTAGCATCATTTGATGTGTCAGCTCTGGGAGTGACCTCGGCAGTAGAGACGGACCTCTTAGAGAGGGATAAGGAAAGACTGGAAATCTCTAATGGTAAGGTGTCTGATCTCATCCGAGCACGTGGAATAACGACTATACGTCTGCTCCTTGATAAACGGAAATATTACCCCAAACCCAAATCAGTAGATGAGAACATTTGAATGCAACGTTTGGCTCTATGCTAACATACGAGATGACGTTCCTCTGAGAGGTTCGATCGAACGAAGTATCTCAAACTGGTCAGCCCGAATCAGGACTCTGGACAGTAGCGAGCGAACGATATTATGTTTTACGGGTATTTTTACTTCAAGAACGGTCTTCAAGGATCTACTCATAGTATTTCATAGAGTTTGAGCGGCCAAGGTTGACACATGGTTATGGTGCGCCCCATCATCAAGGGATTGCCAACTCGCCAAGCAGCACATTCGTACTCAATGCAGACTGGCTCTGAGCTCACGAACCTTGTAGACCAGTCACGCGACTTGTCCCTCCAAGAAGGAACTCCGGGACTTAAGAGAAAGTTGACTAGGTCATCTAGGAGTAAGGCTTTCATGCGTTCACTTGGCACCATAACCTTATGTTCACTCTTTTTTGGTTCAGACGCGTCTCGGTGCTCGGTTTTCGGTCCCCAAACGAAAGGAGTATAGTGGAAGGTAATGTCAACCTCTGCATCTTTCCTGTTTGGATTTAATATGTATGCATAGAATGTTTCTTTGAGAGCGTTTTCTGCTTTCGGGTAGCTGCTATATCCATAGGCATGGTACCATACGTTCGAAAGGGCTGGAGTCCCCATCACAAAATTCATGTCCCTTGTCTTATGATCGTCTTCAGGCCAGTAAGAGGCCATTCCCAACTCTGCAACGATTGGTTCGGTGCTGATGAGTTTTAGGCCAAACCGCACATTCTTCTTGACCACGTCCCTGCCAATTTTACTCCAGCCCAGAACTAGTGTCCTGCCCTTTAACGGTACTGAGCAAGTGAACTGGTCGGGCTCCAGTTTAGGATCTTCATAGTAGACAGTTGCAGTCACTTCGGCGTCATGTTTGGTTG
>JAUQYT010000373.1 GCA_030587605.1 Candidatus Njordarchaeum guaymasense | reverse complement strand
TTACGTCATGTATGATCATTACTTAGTTAGTGACATGAAGCTACGTTAATATAAGGTTAAACATGGATTCCAAAAGTAGATATTGGGCTGACAATGATAGACCTGATTGTTGGGCGAATGAAATGGCTATTCCCAGTGAACAGATCAAGTCACTTGCTGAGAAAGTCACAAAGTCGATACTTGCAGGCGACGACATGACTACAGTTGATACTCTCAGACCTATCCTTGATGGTGAATGCTCCTTCCAGAAACTTGACCTCTTGGGCAGGCAGGTTGGTGAAGCTACCAGCAGTGCCTCAAAGAAACTTCTCAAGGCACTGGACAGAATCATCGACTATAATGCCATGGGCGGCTTTGTTATCGTAGGTCAGGCCTTGATCAGTCTCTTGCGGAATGATTTCGAGGAGGCAATGAAGAAGAGCCGTGAATACATTGTGAAAAGCGACAAGTGGTACGTTACTGACATCATTGGCGAAAGAAGCATAGGTCAGGCTCTAGTAGAGTATTTTGACGCAACCCTTCCTCGGCTTAGAGAATTCCTAGAAGACGAAAACAAATGGGTCAAGAGAAGCGCTGGGGTCGCAATTCACTTTTTCAGCAAGAGGGTTCGAAACGAACCGGAGAAAACCAAGCGGCTACTGAGTCTTGTTGAGCCCCACATTGAAGTCAAGCAGGCTGATGTCGTGAAGGGCATCGGCTGGGGCCTGAAAACGATCGGAAAATATCATCCCGAGATCTTAGTGTCATTCTTGAAGAAGCAGCTTCAGGCCAAGAGGAAGATGTCCAAGTCAATGTTGAAAAAAGCGACAACGTACCTCACAAGGAACGAGAAGCGGGTGATAGAGAAGTATGTATAAGACATACAAGACGAAGCACATCCTCAACATCCACAAGCACGTCGATGGCGGATGGTTCTGGGTGAAGTATTCAGCCGATCCGTACTTAGGGTGCGAACACGGATGCCAATACTGCTATTCTCGTGATGAGAAGTACAATCCCCATAAGGCGTCGCGGGATCCAGAGGTCCTGAAGTTTGAGGACGCCTTCTCAGAGTACATCAAAATAAAGGAAAACGCACCAGAACTGTTGATGAAAGCACTGAGGGGCAAGCCGATCGACTTGATCTGTCTTGATGGCTATCAGCCTGTGGAGGCAAAATATCGCTATGCCAGAGGCATGCTAAAGGTCTGCCTCGGACTCGGCTTCCCAGTATTCATCAATGAGAAGTCCCCATTGTTACTCCAAGATCTAGACATACTCAAGGAAATCAGCCGCAAATCACATATCAACGTGGGCTGGTCCATTATCACAGCCAAAGACGACAACGTCAGAGCGATACTTGAAAAAAAGGCACCGCCTACCACATCGCGGTTCAAGGCGATGAAGGAACTAGCTGAAAACGGGATCATGACGGGCACGGTCTTCATGCCCATTCTGCCGTTCATCTATGATACCAAGGAGAACATAGAGTCTGTGGTGAGAAAGACAAAGGAGTGTGGTGGCAAGTATGTCTTGGACAGTGGATTGACATTGTGGGGCTACTGCAAGACGCACTTCTACAAAGCTCTTGAAAAACACAAGGCAGAGCTAATCCCCGAATACGACAAGTTGTACGGAGATCAACGGCTACTAGGCGAACATGAAGTGCGAGTGCACAAAAAAGTCTTGGAATACTGTCAGAAGTATGGCCTTAGCAACTACATCCCACGTCCGGTCACCTTCTACCCTAAGGAACTGCAAATCAACAAGGAAATCGCAGCGAGATTCTACCTGGAGGCCCGCGAACTAATGATGACTGGTCAGAGAGGATACAAGGAATGGGCTTACAGGAAAGCGGCTTGGGCGCTTGACGACTTGAAAGAAAGCATCAAAGAGATCTACCAAGAACGGGGAATTGGCGGCTTAATGCTGATCAAAGGAATTGGGGAAAAGCTAGCCAAGAAGATAGAGGATCTCTTGGGATAGGAGAGTATCGTGTTCCTCTGTCTTCTATTTCTTCGCGACAACTAGGTAGAAGAGGAAGGGTATTGTGGTAAAAACACTTATGATGAAACCTATGTCGGGCTCTATGTATTCTGGGATCTTTAGGGCTGCATGCGCGTGTTCATAGACGAAGTAGGCTAAAGCTGAGAATAGTAACCCGAATATCAGAAAAGGTCCCAACTCTGATTTCTTTTCTTTGCTTGGATCTTTCACATTTTCTAGACTGATAGTTTCTTTTGTCCCTTCTACGGTGAGAGCTGACTTATCCTGTGGCGAATGGCGGAGTCGAGAGGTCAGCCGTTCCTTCCCTTGCTTCAGTTTCTCATACCGATAAGCGAAGAAGTTACCTAGAGCGTTTAGTGCCCATATAAACATGACAATCGTTATCGTCTCATCGATTGGAACTCTTGCGATAAACTGGGAAGGGTCTCCCGCCCTGACAGTAAGGTCATCGATAAGGGAAAGGAGACGAAATGCAACTGGAAAGACCGTGTAGATCAGTGCAATCAGGGAAAAAGCCGAGAACAAACGTGGATTACGATACTCCACCAGCGCCAGTGCAACGCAAGGCGCAAGCCAAGCTATGGTATAGAAAAGGAGAAAAGTAGGGATAGAAGAGAGAATGGGCCTTCTTGGAACCAGAAAGAAAAGCGAAGCATCTACAACCACAGCAAGTACCAAGAAAGTCAATCCTAAAGCGTGAGGGCTACGAGCAGAGATCACATTTGACAAGTAGTAAGCCAAAGCGCACGCGAGGACAGCCTGCAGAATCAACCACAATATGAATCCAGCGTAGATCGGGATGAAAGCAGCGCCTTTCGCGAGTTGAATGATCACAAACCCAACAACCGAAGCAGCAATGAATAGAACTATCTTAGCAAGGGTGAACCTCTGAATCACTTCTAGTGACTTCGAAAGCGGAGGTATCAAACTTAGGAAGGCGAGAAACAGGAAAAACAAAACCCCTCCAGACAGTAGAGCGATAAGAAGAATCCGATACTCGGATGCTAATGGGACAAGCATTATGAATGAGATCCCTGCCAGGAATATGAAGAGCATAATGTAGAACTTGTTAGCGATGCTTTTCCAGATTACTCGTAAACCTGTTATCAAGCTTCCTCAACTCCAATTTGCCCTCAGCAGAGCCTACTTTCTCTTGATTACTATGTAGAAGAGTAAGGGTACTGTGAAAAGCATGCTCAGGATTAACCCAACTCCTGGCGCGATGTACTCGGGTATCCCGTAGGATGCCGAACCATGTCTGAACGCGAAGTAAGCTAGTGCTGAGAAGAGCATTCCAAAGATCAGGGCAGGGTTGACTGTCAGCTCTTCACGTCTGAACTCCTCAAAGAGGTTTGCCGCCGTAGATGAAGCTACAAGTTGAGGGTCTTCTTCTTTTTCCCGTCTTAGTCTTCGGAGTGGACTTGTGATCTTGTCTTTAAGCTTCTTTTTGCCTTCTTTGAATAGCTTGTATTCGTTACTAGCTAAGCGTCCTACACTGTTTAGAGCCCATGCGAACATGAAAACCGTTATGACTTCCTCCACGGGGCGGCTCGACAATACGGAGCCAGCACCCCCGGGTGACCCTAAGAATTCGCTCAGAAGAGAGTACAGGCGGTACCCGACAGGATAGAGTGAATATACCAGAGCTATGAGCATGTAAGTCGCAAATACTCTCGGACTCCGATACCTTGCGAACGCAATCAGCACACAGGGGGTAAGCCAAGCGAGAACGTATAAGTTGAGAAGCGGCGAAAGAACGGCTATCTGGGCTATTGCTAAATAGACGAACGCGTTTACTATCGCAGCGAATACAAAGAAAAACCAACCCAAGACGCGTGGGCTATGATGCGACAACTTCGTAGATATGGAGTAAGGCAGAACGCATGATATGATGGAAAGGTTGATCAACCAACCAAGAGACCCGACTATCACAATGACGAATGAGGGATAAAGAAACAGATACGCAAGGAAACACGCGAATGCGAAAAAGGCGAGCTTGACGAAATAAGAACGCAGGAGGAAACTGAACGCTCTCCACAAAGGCGGTATAAGTGCCGTGAAAGCAAACGTGAAGAAATAGACGACACCGCCAGCGACAAAGGAAATAACGAGGGGTTTATAGACATCCGGCAGTGGAACCAAGAGCAGCAAGGAAGTGGCGCAGAGAACAATGAAGATTACTATGTGGAACTTGGATATGCTTTCCCATATTACACGCAGACCCCTAAGCAAGATCGACACATCCCCCATTTCCTTTGACAAGATCGAATCATGCGAGTTCGGTGATCGGCGCTGTCCGATCAAAGAAACTTCTGTTAGTCCCCATAAATACCTATTCTTCCTGTTGTGAACTTCGTAATAGAGATCACCGCCGCCCTACCGCAAGCGGGCTTAAAGGACAATTATTCTAATCTACTCCAGAATAACAATAAAAGGGAGGAGAACTGACTACAAAACAAAGAGATCACATTATTGGAGGCGAGTAGGACGAGTCATAGATACAACATGAAATTGGATGAGGCAGTGAGGAATATCGCCTTGAAGTTGGGCGCAGATCTAGTCGGAGTCTGCTCCGCAGAGTCTCTGTATCAAGTCCCATTCCACGACGCTAATATAAAGACGATGATGAGCGACGCAAAAACGATGCTTGTTGCTGCCGTCAGAATGTTTCCAGCACCAATAGAGTGCTCAGAAAGAAACGTCCGACCAGCGCAGTATGAAACCTATTGCCTGTATGGAACGCTAGACAAGATCGCGTTCGAAGTCTCACGGTTCCTAGATGACTCAGGCTACAAGGCACTCTCGATACCAGCATTTCTGCCAGTTGAGATGAGCCTTGAGAAACGAGGGTTAATAGGCGACGTTTCGCTGAGGCACGCAGCGGAGGAGGCTGGACTTGGAAGAATCGGACTGAACAGGCTCCTGATAACCAAGAAGTTTGGTCCACGAGTTCGCCTAACGGGCGTATTGACGGACGCGCCGTTGAAACCCGACAAGAGACTGAGCAATGAGATCTGCGACAAGTGCGGTGCATGTATGAAAGCATGCCCTGCTCAAGCGATAACCGAAGATGGCAAGGTCGACATGAGGAAGTGCGCACCTCAGATCCTCAAGTACGGGCTTCCTGGCTTGATCAGTTTCGCCAGAAGGTGGCTAGGGAAAGGCGAGAAAGAAACGATTGAAATGACGAAAGATCCCGCACTTTGGGAACTATGGCAAACATCAATGCTTGGCAACTTCTACTATTGCTTCAGCTGCATCAGAGCATGCCCCATCGGGCAAAAAGACAAGAAATAAAGGACCAGAGTAACAGGCTCCAACCGTTTTCTCGTATTAAGTATACTCGGTGCATAGGGCGCCATCAGATCAGATTAGGTTCTTCGAGACCTTTGTGTGAATTGTCTTTAGGCTTTTCTTCCTTGATCTTTGAGGCGTAGAAAGCTGGGAAATACCATCTCTCTATGCCGCCTTCTTCGACTACTTTCCGAGCGATGCCTGATGACTCAAACTTCTCAAGCGCTCTCTTCACTACCTCTTCTGCCAATGTGGTTTGTTGCATTAGCTCCGCCGTTGTCGTTACCCCAGTTTGAGACACTGAGTCAAGCAAGGCGCTTAGATCCTGGGAGAGTTCTATAGGTTTCACTTCGACTATCTTTATTCCTGAAGATAGAGTCTTGACCCCACCCACCAATCCTTTCTTAGAGAGAATCTTGATAGCTTCTTCGATTGAGTCCATCGGTGTTTCAGTTGCGCCCGCTTGGCTGGTTAATGCAACGTTTAGGTCAGCTAGCGATACAATTCCACCCTTGTCACCTGAAACTTCGTTTGCCACCTTGAGGACTAGGTTTGCCAGTTTCTCATAGTATGCTCTCTTGCCGAATAGGCGAGGCTTCCTGAAATCCTCAAGAACCTCCTGAATTGCTGGAGCTATCATTCCTTCCTCTTCTGCTGAGCTATCCACCTTGATGAACGTGTTTTCTCCGTCGATATCTCCTCTCATTTCAAGGACAACACCCAGCTTCTTCCTAGAGTACTTGCCTTGAGCGAAGCCCTTTATGACGCCAACGAACTCCTTCTCAACTGGAATCTCATGAGAAGCTACAATGTGGAAATTATTGTCATCAAGAACATCATGGGCTCTCTCAAAAACAAGCTTCGGGTTCATGCCCTTGACTTCAATATTGCCCCCGCTCTTCACCCATGCCGCGATAGCTTGATCGAACTCCTTCTCTTCAACCACGACCGGCTTCAGGAGACCACAAACCATGCTGATCTCGTGAGGCTCAACTTTCAGCGTTTGAAGCTCATTGAGGTAATCAACGTAATTCACTATCGCTTTAATCGTTCCCTTGACACAGTCCTTGCTTGGCTTGAGCTCAAAGGTCGGAGAGGCAAACCCGCCTGCCTCGATAACGTTGATTCTCTTAAGCTCCGATGCCCCGCGCGCCCTCTCCAAGCAATCAACAGGATATGCTGCAAGCGTCACGACAACGTTTGTAATGTTGTACGGTGTGTCATTCATAACCTTGACTTTGAATACATACCTATCGCCCACAACCTCACCACCCCTCAAAGCAACCACTCTGCCTACAGGAGGTTGAGGCGACGATGGCGGCGCTTCAGTTGGAGCACCTTCCTCCACTTTTTCTGGCGCTACCAGTGGCATTTCTCCAGAGACCTTTTCCTCCGTCTGCATTTCTTTCCAGGTAGACTCTATCTTAGATGGTCCCGCTTGCAAGACTTCCTCTACCCTTACCGGTTTCACCTCTTCTACCTTGACCTCTTGAACGGGGAGCAACGCTGGTGTGTCCCTAGGAATGAATACCCTCTTCTTGTTCTCGTCAAACATAACTAGTATCTGAGACTTCCCCACCGCGCGATAGACCATTCTCCTAAACCACTTCTCATCTTCATACCCCAACTCTTTCGCTGCATCGCTGATCGGCAGAAAGGCGTGCCCATCCTTGGTAGTCAGTCCCCGCACACTAATGACGCTAGTCAGTTTCCTTGAGAAATCGTCCGCCGATGAGGGCCTCGGATAGATTTTTGAAAGGCTCTTATACAACTCACTTTCGGAGAGTGCACGTATGTAATCGTCACCCCTCTTTACCAAGAAGATGACTCCAAGCCCGATCAGCTTCAATAATCTCTTCCTAAGACTATCCAGCTCATTGTCGGAGATCCCTGTCTCCTTGGGTAGATCCTTGAGTTTTATGATAGGGTTAACAGCGCAGATCCCCAGAACAATCTTGTCGTCTTCATCCAAATTCTCGAACTTCCCCGCTTGAGGCAAAACCACCTTAGACGACTTAAAGTAATATTTGTCTATCGTCCCGAAGATCAAGCCGTAGCCAGCCAACTTGAAAAAGACCTTCTTAATGTCATTTACAGTTGGAACCCCAAGCAGGTTGACAAGGTACTCCAGACGAGCCTCTTGTTTGTGAGTCATTAGACCAAGCATGATGTAGTCGTTCTCGGACAGTTTTCCAGGCGCGTTGGGAAATTCCACTGAAATAGTTCGGCGTTCCCATTCTTCTTTTCCGAAGCTTCCCTTTAGTCTTCCAAACTCCTTAAACCAAGACTCCACTCCCATAGCGTAGATCGTGTCTCTGAGTAGATTAGTATCGATTCCAAGAATCTCAGCAAGGTCCTTCAGTTTTACCTTCCTATGGGTTGCGAGGGCACCTAATACAAGGTATTTCATCTGTTTTTCCAATGAGAGTTCCCCTTCCCGAGCCCAAAGGTGCTCGATTTGTAAGATATTATCCTCAAATATAAAAGGATTTTCGGAGATCGCTCTAATAAGAATGCCCTATCGATTGATGCAGGAGCCTGATCTTCTAGCAAGACAAGCGTGAAACGAAAGAGATACAACGTTATTCATAAAGGAAGCTAACCACATCGAGTACAGCTACATATGCTGCAACCTTGACGGAGGGAAAGAAGTGAAAGATGATTGGAAACACGCCTACACAAGAGTGGGCGAAATCAAGATGCACTACGTCGCCGCCGGTTCAGGTGAACTCGTAATACTGCTTCACGGCTTCCCAGAGTTCTGGTACTCGTGGAGGCATCAGATCCCTGTCTTATCACAGCACTTCAGAGTTGTTGCGCCTGACATGCGCGGATACAACGAGACTGACAAGCCCGAGGGCATTAGAAGCTACTCAAACTCGCTACTCATTCAAGACATTGTAGGTCTTATCACTGCACTAGGTGAAAAGAAAGCCACAGTCATAGGACACGATTGGGGCGGAGCGGTCGCGTGGAACCTCGCCATGATGGCGCCAGACTACCTGAAGAAACTTGTCATCCTCAACTGTCCTCACCCACTCTCACTGGTTGAATCCTTTCTCTCAATGAAGTTCCGCCAGCTACAGAAAAGCTGGTACATCTTCTTCTTCCAGCTGCCTGAAGTTCCCGAAAAAGCGCTCAGCAGAAACAACTACGAGTTCCTAAAGAAAATGGTGGCAGGATCAGCAGTCAACAGACAAGCATTCACCGAAGAAGACTTGAACAAATATGTTGAGGCTTGGTCGAAACCCGGAGCGCTAACAGCAAGCATAAACTACTACAGAGCAAACATGAACATCGCCCAAATAATGATGATGCCACCAGAGCAACAGCAAAAGATAACGAAGATCTTCCGCAAGGTAAAGTCCCCAACCCTAGTAATCTGGGGAGAAGACGACGTCGCCCTCGATAAGTCACTGACTACTGGAATGGAGAAATTCGTAGATGGACCGTACGCCATAAAGTACATCCAGAACTGCGGACACTGGGTGCAACAAGAGGCCCCTGACCAAGTGAACAGATATCTGCTCGACTTCCTAAGAATAAAGTGATTCGCAGGACTCTATTTGACGAGTGTTTCCAACATGAGTTCAGGAAGAGTAA
Source organism: Candidatus Njordarchaeum guaymasense (assembly GCA_030587605.1). GTDB lineage: Archaea > Asgardarchaeota > Njordarchaeia > Njordarchaeales > Njordarchaeaceae > Njordarchaeum > Njordarchaeum guaymasense. The sequence continues at coordinate 20,390 of JAUQYT010000373.1, read as the reverse complement.
TGATCTGAGGTCCTTTGGCTCCGATCGACAGTCCTTGCAGGTAGGCTTGACACCCGAAGCACTGTGTAACGACTCGTTTGACCCCCTCTTTCTTGAATTCCTGTATTGCCTGATAGGTATTGTCCACACAGCACTTTCCTCTAAAGGTTACATAGCTTAGTCCCTCTACCGAATCGAGAAGTTCTAATCCGGGTGAGAGGCTGATCTCCTTCGCTCTAGGTGCTACTGCCAAGTGGTGCTTCATGCAGGGAACAAAGTATCCTATCTTCTCTTTTCCCTGATACTCCATTTTCGGTTTGAGTTCAATTAACAGGTCAGGGTAGTAGAGTAACTCAACGACGGTATTGGGGGCGGAGTATTGTTTCATCATGGAAGCGCATCCGAGGCAAACTGAGAGAATTCTCTTTGCCCCTAGCTTCTTTGCTGCCGTGACGTTTCTATTAATATAATCTCTTACATATCTATCCGAGGCTTTCTTCTCATCTTCCGTCTTTGCTTTCTGCAAGAATGGCTCGGAGCAACAGTACTCCTTCTCCAAGAAAGTGAAGTTAGCGCCAAAGTGTTTCAATAGTTTGACGAGAGCAATAAACCCTTCAACATTACTGTACGGAATGTAACAGCCTGATAACACGAGAACGTCAGCATTCTTCTTCTCCAGTGGAGCGCCGAAACCAGAACCGAGTAGAAACTTTCTGACGCTGAGAACAGTTGTCCTACTTCCTTGATCCTCTATTCTCTTTGCAAGCTCCTGTATTTTCTCCAAGAAAAGCACCTACCCGCAATTCAGACCAATTAGTCGCTATACCTATTCTGCATTTAGACTATTTCACCATTTCTCGAGGCAGATTTTTCCAGTCCCTCTCAGACTTGCATGGATGCGCGCGGAAGCCCATGTGTAAAAGCTGTGCATACCTCTGACAAAGTTGGCAAGATCCTCAATCATGAACACCTCTTTCCCGCCTACGAGGAGAGTAGTTACGTTATCGTTTGGGAGATAAAACGTTTTATCTCAGTTAATATCACTTCGCAAGTGTTGGTGAAGCAAGTTATGGGCGACGTACTCTTCACAGAGGAAGAAAACCGATTCCGAGAAGAAGTCAGGAAATTCGCTGAGAAAGAGATACTGCCAATAGCCGCAGACATAGAGAAGAAAGACGGATACGCACTCATCAGAAAATGCTTCAAAAAGCTTGGTGAACGGGGATACCTCGGAGTTCTCCACCCCAAGGACGTAGGAGGCTCCGCGAAAGGAGTCTCATACGAGATAATAGTTGGCGAGGAAATCGCGGCTGTAAGCGGATCGCTTGACCTATGCAGGTTGGCCTCATCTTGCCTATACGGCATGCCTCTCAACAGATTCGGAAGCAAGGAACAGAGACAGAAATACCTAGCTCCAGTGATCAAAGGCGAGAAGATAGGAGCCATAGGAATCACAGAACCAGATGTAGGCTCCGACACAGCCGGCATGAAGACCAAGGCAAGAAAAGAAGGAGACCAGTACATCCTAAACGGAGAGAAGCGATTCATAACAAACGGAAGCCAAGCCGACTACCTGTGCATCTTCGCAATAACGAACACCAAAGTCCACCCACACCAAGGGATGTCAGCCTTCATAGTCGAAAAAGGAATGCCTGGATTCACTGCAGTGAAAGACTATGAACTAATGGGACTAGACGGTGCGAAAGTTTCACACCTGAAATTTGAAAACGTCAAGCTCCCCAAAGAGAATCTCCTTGGAGCAGAGAGCTTCGGTTTCCCGATCCTAATGGATGAGCTCGACAGTGAACGAACAGCCATCGCAGGTCAACTTATAGGCGGAGCCAGAACCGCGCTAGACATTGCGGTGAAGTACTCAACCGAAAGAGTCCAATTTGATCAGACCATAAGCAGATTCGAAGGGGTAAACTTCAAGATAGCTGACATGGCCGTGAAGATAGAAGCAGCACGCCTCCTAGCACTCGAAGCAGCCAGGATGCTCGACAAGGGACTGCCAGCAACCAAGGAGGCAACAATAGCCAAGCTGTTCGCATCAGAAACCGCAGTCGACGTCAGTTACCAAGCCCTCCAAGTACTTGGAGGAATAGGATACACAAAGGAATACCCAATGGAGATGTTTGCAAGAAGCGCCAGGTTAGCAACGATTGGCGGCGGAACAGCTGAAATATGCAGATTCCTAATACAAAGAGAAGTCTACAAAGAATTCAAAGACAAACAGAAGAAGGCACACAAGTAAATCAAAACAGGAACAAGTGGGATAACAACCACCATCCCGGAAGACAATTCGATCTTCGATCAGAGCATGAAGAAACCGTCATACTCCCATTTTTCCCGAAGTCTTTCCTTTTTCTGAATTCCGCTACTCCTCTCACTTTGGATAGAGCTGATGCGTTGTATGGCCACGCAACATTCATATTTCTGAGCTTCTATCCCTCTTTTAGGGAGGGAACTTCTGATAAGAAAATTGAAAGGAAAGACCATAGCGGGTCTGATCCTAACCTTGCTAGGTCTCTCCTTGTTGTCGATGGCGCTGATACCAGTAACAAGTGCTGAGGAAGTGATCAATGCCTCATTCACGGTTGACGCCGGCAACAAGTACGGTCCATATGATAACGGAACAACCTACCACACAAGGGTATTTGGCAAATCTATTCTGGAGGGTGAAGTCACCGTTAGCGGCGAAGGGATCTACTTAACGGGAAATGGCTATAACACTCAGCAGTTAAAAGATCTCTACGTAAAAGATAGTTACAGCTTCGTAATCGATCCGGCTGATGACTTATACACTTTCATCTTCAACAACACAAGAGGGCAGAATGAAAGCTTAGTGCACTTTACTTTGAAAGAAGTCTGGACTAGGTCCATGATGTTCGGGTTCGCTCCGCTCTTCATCGCATGGTTGACTGGATTCTTCTTGTTCCCAATAGGTGTGGTCATTATGGCAACAGCCCACACCAAGTCCAGAGGTTCTAGCTTTGTTGGTCTGGTGAAAGCTTATCAGTGAAGGTCGACTGACCGGATCGGATTGGTGGCGAGTCTTTTCTCGCACTATGAGAAACTCAGACAAGGACAAGCTTGTCTCCGATTCCAAGTGCCAATTCTTTTTTGCGTCAATTCGTTCGCGTTGCGAAATCTCTAGGAAGAGTAACGGTATTACGTAGAGGATATTGAGATAGTCGCAACGGAATAGCTAGTCATTTAAGTGCGAGCAACGAATAATTGTAGTAGCTCATCGTGATCTCAAGCGGAATGGGAGAAATGCCAAATCAACATAGAGGTTCCTTTGCGTTTTAAGCCAAAGCTTCTGATGCGATTTCAGCGACTCTTCAGCTAGGTATCTTAACCACCAATGTAACGTTTCGGAAACAATCACGAGAAGATGAAAACACATGGTCGAAGCAGTTAACCTTGACGAAGTCATCAATATCGACCAAAACACTACAGAGGAGTTCATCCTGGAGCAACTTCTCTCCAGACTCTTCCTCTACAGGGAAGTTGAGTTCTTCGATGCTGAGCCAGACGAGGAGTTCTTCAGAATCCTCGACAATTCCGGGAAAGTATCTCGTGAAGAGCAGAGAATCGCCCTAGACGACTTCAAACGCCATCTAAGGCTTGGGGATGAATTCGAAGGCGAATACGCGAAGATGGGCGAAATAGTGGTTCACAGTGATGACTTCGAGGAACACAGCAGAATACCGCTTCTAGTGTTCGCCTTGAACAACGGCGATATGTTCACAAGCGGCGCTGCGGCCTCTTTCGGCATAAAGTCCTTTGACGTTGTCTACTCCGGAAACGAGTCATTTGTGATAGTGCTCTACGTGAAAAACACGGAAGACAACCACATGGAGATCTACCTAAGGTTCCCAAAACAGGAAGCCCTGAATGTTGTTGGAACAATCCTCAGAGTCTTCGAAGAGTACGTCGGGTACACCGGACAAGGAAACCAAGGGTGCTTCAACCTAGAAGACGAATGTCAAGGAACCCTAGTTGATCAAGCTCAGGCAAACTGTTATCCGATCCCCGCCTGTCACACATTCAAATTCCAGGAGAGAAGCGCCAAGGATTCGAGTCTCGAAACCGGACGGCGATATTTCAACTAGCAATACTTGGGATATTCACATGATGAGCGGATATTTTCCGTACTCATGTGTCGCCTCAACCATCCACTTCAAGTTCTGAACCTTCACAGCATGGTGCATGTTGGTTGGGGAAACCATGAATCCTCCTCCATGCCCAGCTTCCCTGATTGCTCGTTTCACGTCCTCCTCCACATCTTCTTTTGTTCCCTTTGAAAGTACGTAACCTATGTCTATATTGCCAAGCAGTGCCAGTTTGTCTCCAACCCTTTTCTTGACTCTCGCTAGGCTCATGCCGGCCGTCGGTTCGAGACCCTGGAGTCCATCAAAACCACTGGCAACTATCATGTCAAGAAGTGGCTCAAGGAATCCGTCGCTGTGAAAGATTATCAATCCTTTTCTTGAATGAACTGTGTCAGTCAGCCTCTTGTAGCAAGGCAGAATCAACTGCTCAAACTGCCTCGGACTCATCATGGGACCAAAATGGTACGCGATGTCGTCACCCTCAAAGAAGATGCGGGCGCCCACATCCATGAACGCGTTGAAGACTCCAACAAAGAAGTCCGTGTAAAGCTCGAAGATCTCCTTTATGAATTTAGGTTCATAGACCAGCATCTTCGAGAAAAAGGGTAGCCCCAAGCCCTGCCACGTACTATCGAAGATCCCAGCGAACCCATTGTTGACCATGGGGACAATCTCGTCGACCTTGACTTGTCCAGTGACACTCTTGTAGAGTTCTCTGAAGGTGTTCACGTACTTCTTGGGATCGGGTTTCGGCCATTTATCCCAAGCTTCCTTTGATGTTATCAGCCCCGTCCTGTAGTATGGTAAGACGTTTCCTTCATTGTTCTGGAGTTCCCATAGTCTGCCGAAGATGTCTGTGAACTCATGGTCGCTTCTGAACTTGAAATATAGGGTGGCTATTGGCATCGTGTCTAAGCCAATTACGCTTGCGGTTTTCAGCATCCGGGTGAACACTGTTGTAAAGATGGGGTTGAGCATTCTGTTTAGCTCATCTATGTATGAGTCAGGAAACTGTATTTTGAACTGCTTGATGAGATCGAAGTCATTCGTAGGAGGTTTTCCAAGCACTTCATCCACATTGTTTGCATCAAGATCCAGAACATGAGTTGGAACGACGTCAGGTTCCTCTCTTCTTAGAGCAGCGAGAACTCTTTTTTCCTTGTTCATGATCCCCTGCCTCCACTTGCAGTTGGCACTCCCAGCAGTCTGCTCTCATCTGGGAACGCATTTGAGTCCACTTTCACTGCACGGTTCATATCTTCAGGGGGTATTCTCCGTATTTGTGCGTTGCCTCGACCATCCATTTAAGGTTTTGAACCTGTACGCCTGGGTGAATGTTGACGGCTGAAACTATGAGTCCTCCTCCATGCCCGCCTTCCCTGATCGCTCGTTTCACATCGTTCTCAACTTCTGCCTTTGTTCCCTTTGCAAGTACATGAGCGATGTCTATGTTTCCTAGCAGGCAGAGTTTGTCCCCAACCTTCTTCTTCACGCGCTCAAGGCTCACTCCCGCTGCAGCTTCTAGGCTGTGAAGCCCATCAAAGCCGGCGGCCACTGTCATGTCGAGAAACGGCTCGACGAATCCATCGGTATGCAAGATTGAGAGTCCATTCCGTGAGTGGACTGCGTCGGTGATCCTCTTGTAACAAGGCTGAAAGATCTGCTCAAAGGTTTTCGGATTAATCATGGGATTCTGCTTGTATGCGATGTCACCTGATTCCACGAAGATGCGGGCGCCAACATCCATGAACGCGTTGTTGACTCCTATTGTGAAATCCGTGTAGAGCTCGGCAACTTCCTTTATGAACCTCGGTTCAAGGACTAGCATCTTCGAGAAGAAGGGTAACCCCATACCCTGCCAAGTAGACTCGAACACACCAGCAAAGTCATTGGTAATCATAGTCACAATCTCTTCGCCTTTAAGCTCCTTCATAACACTCTTGTAGAATTCCTTGGCGGCCTTGACGTAGTCTTTGGGATCAGGTTTAGGCCACTTCTCCCACTTCTCCTTGGAAGTTATCTGCCCAACCTTGTAGAAGGGGAAGAAGTTACCTTCATTATTCTGAACATCCCAAAGCCTCCCGAAGATGTCGGTATATTCATGTTCGCTCTTGAACCTCAAAGGAATGATACCTATCTGGCACGCGTCCAACCCAATTTTGCTGGCAGCTTTCATCATTCGGGAGAATATCGTGGTCTCGATAAGGGGGATAAGCTTGTTTAGCTCGTCCACGTATGTTTTAGGGTAAGATTGCTTGAATTCTTCAACCATCTCAAAGTCAGTCTGGGGAGGCTTGCCGAGAACCTTGTCCACGTTATTCGCATCAATGGCTATAACATGGGTTGGAACAACATCGGGCTCCTCCTTCCTCAAGGCAGCCATAATTCTCTCTTTCTTGTTCAAACTCTCTACACACCACTCGCAAGCCAATCATGGAAATCGCGGAAACCTATGCCTCCTTCTAATATAAGAATACATCCTTCCTTCCATATTCGCAAGGCTGTCCGACAGATCAAAGACATCATCGTCATTCCTTTGGAACAGAACACCGCTATTCGATGTAGCATGTGACGGGTCTTAGTTGACGGGGGTAGAATTTCATAAGATACTTTCTCGCATCAAAGCACATATGACACCCATCAACATAGCCCGTCCCAACTGGAGTGTGCCCCTTTCTTTTCGCCAGCTGCAATAAGAGATGGGGTCCATGGTCTTCCAGTATTCTCAAGATTGGATGCTGTCTGTAATCGAATTCATCAAGTATCTTTGACAGGCTTGTTTCCTTGGCGTTACCGATGCAAATACCCGGGCAGGTTGTAACGTTTCCTTCCCAGTCGATCTCAACAGCTCTTAGTTTTCCATGGCTTTCGACAGGAAGCCACCGCACATCACACTTCGCACCTTTAAGCTCCTCTTCGCTCCTAGTGGGTAAGTACGGGGAGAGCAAGTCTGCCGCACGACCAGACAACCTGAGGATTTCTCTTTTGACCTGCACGCTGCCAAAGTACCCTTCTTCTTCAAGCAACTTCAGATTATTCTCAGTGACTCGGTTGAAACTTATGTTGAAATCAAGTGAACTTAAGAACTGGCCGGAAGCCCCGATTCTCTTGAATCCGACTCTCGCTGCCGCAGTCAAGGCACTCTTCACATAATCGAGTGGAGTGTGCCCCTGGTGAAATGCGTCGATGCTTAGGCCAATGATATTGACACCAGCGTCCTTCAACAGTCGCAGCTCTCTGATAGCCATGCTAGGAGTCTCTGCCCAGTACCCATTAGTCGCCACATGTATGTCAGGCACAACAACCTTTTTCGCAGCGCGGACAATGCCAGGCAGGAGGTTGCGGCAGAGGAATGGTTCACCGCCACCAACCCAAACCCATTCAATGCCAAAGCGAGCGGCTTCCCCAATATACTTCTCAGCATCCTCAAGCGACATCTCCCCTGAACGCTCGGGACACGACCTATAAGAACAGTGCCTGCAACGCGAAGTGCACCTAAATGTGGGGAGCAAATCAATGCCCTTAAGTTCAACTTGTCCCACACACTTCTCCTCCTCAGTCTTGAGGAGATCAATAGAAGAGTTGATCCGACGTTATAGCGTTATCGTTAAGAGCAAGGTCACGCATAATGGTCTTCGGGAGATGAATATGGGCAAAGGAAAGAAAATGAATCACTACATGGCTAAAGGCAAGAAAAAGAAACAGGAAAAGAAACCAGAGGGCGAAAAGCAGCCTCAGCCTACTTGACACTTACCAACTGAGAAGCAGGTAAACTGCTAGAAAACAGCGTAGCACAGCTCCCTGCTCACTTATTTTTCCTGAACAACAAGAGAGGGTTAGATTTCAGGAGCGTGTTGAATAGTTTTGATAATTGATGTGCATACTCACTTGTCTCCGAAGGGAGCCATGAGTGAGAAAACTTGGCTCCAATACGCGAAAGTCATGGGCTCAGCTCTCGGTATTCCACCGGAGGTTATAATGCAGTCCCCTATGGTCAAAGAGATGGTGAACGCCACCCCAGAGATTCTGATTAGGGACATGGATCAAGCTGGAATAGATAAGAGCGTCGTTTTCACCGTCGACTGGGGTCTAGCTTCAGACGACTCCAAGGTCTCAATAGAGGACGCCAACAAATTCGTCGCTGACGCCGTCAAAAAGTACCCTGACAGACTAATCGGATTCGTCGCCTTAGACCCAAGGCGAGGAGAAAAAGCAATCAAACTACTGGAGAAAGGAGTCAAAGATTGGGGAATGAAAGGACTGAAACTCCACCCCACAGTCGGATACTACCCAAACGACATGTCCATCATGAAGGGGCTCCTCGACAAGGCGATGGAGCTCGAAGTCCCGGTTATGACTCACACCGGATTCATCTTCGGGCAGCTGCAGGCCAAGTTCACGCAACCAATACACCTAGACGACGTAGGCGCGCAGTACCCTGATCTAAAGATTATCGCTGCGCACCTTGGCAATCCTTGGATAGAAGAACTACTTGCACTCTGCCAGCGGCGCCCCGCCATATACACGGACATCTCCTCCACAGCTCAGACACTGTTAACCTACAACCCGCTCAGATTCATACAGGATCTCAGGGTCGCCATGAACATGTTCCCAAGAAAAGTTATGTTCGGGAGCGACTGGCCTCTACTCAAACCAGCAATGGACAACAAGACACTCGTCACAAAGATACAGCAACTCACCGTACCCACCTTCCTCAGAGAATCAGGGTATCAAAGCTTCACAGCAGGCGACAAGGAACAAATCATGTTCAAAAACGCAAAAGCCCTACTCAAGATCTAATGACAAAGAATGATCGAAACAAGCCCCGGACCATTTTCGCTTATCCTTTTTTTGTGGAATAAATGAAGACATTTGAAAGGCGAGCAAGGCGAGTCGTACTTTTGTTCTTGCTGGGACCACGTATCGTTCCTGATTAATGGAATGGAGTTACAGCTTAACGCTTTTAAGGTTGAACAATGCAACTTAGCTGAGACAAGTTATAATGACACAATGCGACTGGCATGATGACAATGAAGTTCTACTCGGGTGAAGGTCGTCTCAAGATAGCGGCCTTCAGTCTCTTGTTTAGTGAGTTCGTCCGGTGTCTTGGATATAACTTGTACACTCTCAGTATGCCGTTTCTCGCTCAGGAAATGACCCTCGGGCTAGCCGACGCACCTATCTTCATAGGCGTAGCCATCGGTGTTTTCGGGTTGGTTCAAGCTGCGATTCAGATTCCGCTCGGCAAGCTTTCTGATAAATTGGGCAGGCGAGGTATTCTAGTCATTTCCGGTTTTGTATATGCTTTTGGAGCTTTAATGGTTGGACTAGCCCAAGACATTATCCAGTTCATCGTTTTCCGCGCGATCCAAGCTGTGGGTGCAGTGGTCTCTGTTATCCAAGCGTGTTTGGGGGACATCTTTCCGAGTGAGAGGAGAGGGACCGCGATGGCATGGTTCTCAATAGTCTATGCGGTGGGAACATTGGTCGGCATACCAGTAGGAGGAGTGGTTGCGACCATATTTGGTCTAAGGTTTCCATTCTACATCGGTTCTGCCATGGCGTTCATTGCAGCCGTTATCTTGGTTGCCTTTCTAAGGGAAACCCTACCAGCCAAGTGCGTGAAGATTGGGGCTAGCGTGGGAACCACGGTTACCGCTCCGAAGTTAGGAGGGATGAGATCCTCAGAGTCCTCGTCCTCCTCGCCTAAGAGTGCTGGCATGGGCAGTACCAGCACAAAGGATCCTCCGAAGTTTTACAGAGCTAAGGGATTCATTGAGACTTGTATGATTGCGATGACCACTAGTTTCGCGATGGGGTCCTTCTTTGCGTTCGCACCCATATTCTTGACTGGGCTAGGGTACAGTATGGGTCAAGCGATGCTCTTTTTCATTCCGGGGATCGTTATCTTCTTTACTGGTTCCCTTGCTTCTGGCGTGTGGTCTGATCGTCAAGGAAGGAGGAGACCCATAGTCGCAGGGCTTATCCTTGCGGTGCCGTGGTTTTTCGCCGTCCCATTCGCTTCCACTTCACTTCTCCCGCCCGTGATCATCATTGCGCTTCTTGGTATAGCGATAGCCCAGACACCTCTGTCCGCGTTGCTTCTGGACATTGTACCTAAGGAAGTCAGGGGAAATGCTTCAGGTTTCTATAACACGTTGACGATTCTGGGGAACGCTATAGGATCGATTACATCGGGGTTTGTTGTTCAGTTCTATGGGCAGGGTTCGATGTTCGCCTTTTCTGGAGCATTGCTTGCTCTCAGCCTGTTCATTGGGCTGACTTTCCTTCCACGCGGGCGACCAAAATCGATGGCGAAAGACAATACCGTCGGTTAAAAGAAGTTGGGAACTCCCCACCCTATTCGTCACAAAACGCGTGCTTCTTGGTGGGTGGGAAGATATTTATAAACTTGCTTCTTCTTTGAGGGAGAGAAGTTCTTGTTGCTTGACGAGCTGGGGCTGAAACTTTCATGAAGGTTGTTATGGTCAATGATTGCGCTTTCATCGGTGAGACGCTGCTGAAGTTTCTGCCTTCCGGTGTGGGGAAGCAGCATATACAGCGTGGCAGAGGGTCGTGGGGAAAGACTTTAGGGCTCGCCCACAAGATTCTGAGGTGTCGAGGAAGCATCTACCACGTGCACTACTTGCTTCAAGACTGTTACTTTGCCTCAATGCTACGAAAACGTCCGCTGGTTGGCCATGCCCATGGCAGCGACTTAAGGGCAAGCCTGCAACACCCCATATGGGGACCAATCGTACGACACAACTTGAAACATTGCGACAAGATCGTTGTCAGCACACCAGACATTCTTGGGATTGCACGGAGGTTTAGGAAGGATGCGCAGTACTTACCGGGACCGGTGGATGCCAAGCTTTTCTACCATAGGCCCTTGAGGACTCAGAAGGGAAAGAAGCGGGTGTTGATAGCGGGTGGATCAAATTGGAATCTAAAGGGAACCGACGAAGCGGTGAGAGCGCTGGCCAAGTTCAAGGGAGATGTTGATGTCAGTATCATCGAGTATGGCGCAGACCTAGAGAAGACTCTGGCTTTGGCTAAGTCGCTAGACTTACACTTGAGCAGGTTGCCGAGGGTTCCCCATGAGATGTTAAACAAGTATTACTGGGACGCTGATATTGTGATTGACCAGTTCAAGCTGGGGGCTTTCGGGTTGACTTCGCTAGAAGCAATAGCTTGCGGTAGGCCGGCTGTGACGTACGTTTCTTCTGAGTTCCGGGAGTACAAGGACTTTCCTTTAAAAAATGTGAACACAATTAGCAAGATAGTTGACGCCATAAGGAACAGTTCAAGAGAGCTTTGGAAAGAAGAATACGGCTACGTGGAAAAGTATCATATGCCAGAAAAAGTCTTGGAAAAAGTAAAAGAAATCTACGCAGAGCTACTAAGTCACTAGGTAGTCAAGGCGTCCAACCTTTCTTGTTCGTTAGCTCGTGGCAACTGCGCTTATGTTACAGTGTGGATTCTGGACTGTCGGTTCCTGTCTCCTGCTCATGAGTATGTCTTCGAGACCAGCAATTTTCATGAGTGGCCTTAATACGCCCTTGCCATGTTTCAGCCTGTAGTAGGGGAAAACCAGTAGGCTTATGAGTGAGACGAGTGGGTTAAATTGTCGCCTCCATGTGTCGAAGTTGATTCGCCAGCACGTCGAAAGTACTTCCCACTGTAAGTCAGTTAGTCTTCTCAGAGACATGTGCTCGCGCTTTCTCAAAAGAGACTCTTCTTCTGAAGTGAAGAATATAGGTGCCCACATGACTCTATTATCCTTGAGCTTGCTGATCAACTCAAGTGTAGCGTTGGTGTCTTCCTCCTGCTCTCCTGGCAACCCAATTACCAGTGTTAGGAGTGGACATATGTTGTTGTCGTCGAGGATCCCAACGGCCTGGGTGACTACGTCGTGCCATTGCTCTGGTTTGAAGGGTAGCATCTTGCCGGACATGTACTTCTTCATCAGCCGTACGCTTCCTGTTTCGAATCCCATCTCGAAGGACGCCATGTGCCCTCCATTCCAGTGCCACAGTCCCTTCTCTACGATCGTCGGGGCTATCTCCTCTATGAGTTCCGGATCGCAACAAACGGGGGCGAATGATGCGTGAGGGAACTGAATGTATTCTACGCCTTCGACTTTCGCCACGCTCTCAACGAGCTTGACCAGCGCCTCCCTGTTCGGGTAAAAACGTTCCTTCTTCCTGTAGAGGAACAAGTCATCTGTCTGCAGGAAGATTGATCGCGTTCCCCTCTTCGCATTCAGCCTGACTTCCTTCAGAATATGTTCCAGAGGGAATGAGACAAGCCGACGCATCGTAGGTGAGCAGAAGGCGCAGTTCCTCCCGCAACCCCGCGTTATCTCAGCAGCTCCATAGAGCGCTGGGTTCTCTATTGTCGGAACATCTTCCAGCTTTGACGGTTCTGAAATAATTACCTTTTCGAGCTTCTCGCCCTCAAGCGCTTTCCTGAAGATGTTCACAACTGTCCTTTCAGTCTGCCCTATCACGACCGTGTCAATTTGGAGCGCATCCTGCATGTGCAGTTCCGGTATTTGCCATGCGCCCGCTCCGCCGACGATGACCCTCGGTCTATACTTTGCGATCGCGGGGTGAGAGACTAGCTTCTCAAACTCTATCCTGTTTAAGGTTTTCCCGCCCAAGCCCAAGAGGCTGGAGTAGGTTCGGCTAACGAAAGCGTGACCTAGCGAATCCATTGCAGATATTCCAACTACTTTCGTGTTATGTCCCACAAACCTTTCGAGATTGCGAGGGTGGGCTGTAACGACGTTCTCCCCTCCAAACTCCTTGATAAGCATGGCTTCAACTTTTCTAAGCCCATATGGTGCGAATTTCGCCTTCCCATCCTCATCAAATGGATTAGCTGGATACAGCGTTCTCTTGATGAGTCGGCGCGGCATGAGCCCAAGCGGAAAACTGCCAGCAAACGCCAAAACCAAGTTCAGGTTGAAGTCGCTCATTTCGACCTCAGAAGCCGTTAAAACTATAGGTATGCCGCCATTCTCAGCGGCGTCTGTACCATTCCCATTCGAGCTACCTCTAATGAAACCTAAGAATCTCGATGATAGAAACTTGGGGATACGTGTCTTCATTTTTCCAGAGCTTGCACAGGAGTTACCCCCCTCTACTCCTCCGAACAGTGCCTCGATTGTCATCGGCTACCTTCCCCAATAGATGTGAAAGATTATATTATCCCAATTATAACATTCGTCAATCCATAAAAGTCTTTTGACAATTTTTCTTGCCCATTTAAGACTGGAAAAGTTGGTTTATGAAGTTCGCAAGGCCGCGAATCGTACAAGAAAGCAAGGGCGGGTTCAAAAAGCAAGGAAAAGATGAGGTAGACAAGTCAGCATGGATGATAGATTCTCACGTTCTTGGTCACAAGGTTCGTTACTTAGTGACTATCTTCATTTCGTTAAGTCTCAGTATGTTCTTGCTTATTTCAATAGAGACTATTCTTCCTCCTCTCACAGTGACCCGGTCCACAATGCACCCATTTATCCCAAACCCTTTACTCCGCTTACCGTCCACGAACACGTCCCCGTACCTTCTCTCTACATATGCTGCGGCTGAAGCCGAACTGCCCGAGCCCCAGTCAAAGTGTATTTGCCCTGGAATCTTTCTGTCGTCACCGAGGTGTCCATAGTTCTCGTAGGTCGCCCCATAGTCCTTTGTTTTCATTGTAGTCAAGTTTCCCGGCGCAATCTCCTTATGCTCAGGTATAACCATTAGCGCAAAGGACGCCCTTAATGCCGCGACTCCGCGTTGAAAGTACTCTTCTTCACCTGTCAGCGTGTAGTATTTCATTAGAGTGGGAGCGAATGCACTTTCACGCGCGTCATTCCACTCCGCGTCACTGTTCATCACTCCAAAGCCACCAAACGCGTAGAATGACAGGTAAGGTGGGCTCCAGACCTGCTGGTACAGACACAAGATGTCAAGCAACCGGGTACCAATATGAAGGTATTCTTCATTGCCCGCGGCTTCGTAGAGTTTCGCGTACATCTCCGTAGCCCACCACAAGGACAAGTTGTTGTGCCCCCAAAGTCCAGTATACTCGCACCGCAATCCCGGCTTTTTCGCGCATGCCGTGAAGTACTGTTCGAAGTCAAACCACTTGTTCTCAGGTATGACATTTTTCTCGATGAACTTAGCTGCTCTTTCAGCTGCCTCGAGGTACTTCTTGTCTCCAGTTGTGCTGTAGAGCTCAAGGAGGAAGAATGCTGGACAAGCTGTCGTGGCGCTCTCCTCCAATGGGGGAACAGGTTCGATCTTGTCCCCTTTAACTTGAACCCATGATGGTATAGCACCAGAGGGTAGCTGTGCCTCAACAATTGACTCTCCCAGAGCTTTGCACTTCTCAACAAGCGCTTCGTCTTGCTCATGATCCTTGTACCACTGCAGCATCCAGTAGGCAGTCCACGCGTCATCAGCGGTGTGATAGAAGCTACAGTTCTCATGTCCCCGTGTCCCCTTGTACCAAGTCAACACACCCTGCCTCACAGACAGTGCTGACGCAAACAAACCTTTCTCGAAAGGAGAAGCAAGCGCGAGATTCCTCATGAGCTTCGCCTTCTCAACGAGACTCTCGTCACCCCACTTCTTTCCATAGTGATATACACCGTATGCCGAGCGGAGGTTGTTGAACCATGTTTGGTTCTTTATCTCGGTGGCTCTTCCTTCCTTGGGGTCTCCGTCCCAAGTTTGCCAGATGGTGCCACCAATTCGCCTCGCTTCGAATTCTCCTTCTCTCCAAATATCATACTGCTTGAACGTGCACTGATATCCTCTCTTAGCGTACTCGTCGAAGGAGAGGACTTGGGGTTCAACATCCTTCAAGTACTGTGAGGCGTACTTTCTCCACAGGAATCTGAGAACCTGCCTGAAGCCATCCTGCGGATGAGCCTCCCCATCAATCAGCATGTAGTAGCCGTACGTCAGAGTCTCATTCGACAACTCTTTGACCATCGTATTATCATGTTGGTAGAATACGTGGGGTACCGATTTGTATTCCTTAAAGCCGTAGCCGAATGTCGGTCCACAGGCGTTAGGCGGCTTGAGCATAAAGTCGAAAACAGTCTTCATCTTCCTATTTTCAGCCAGTATTTCCAGGTCCGGGACCAGTGCTGCGAGAAAAGTCGATTTCTGCACGATGACTGCAGGAGACCTGAAAACGTGGTCACCGATGACGTAATTCTCCTTGGGTCTCAGGTTTGGCACCCAAATGAAATCGAGCGGAAGCATCTCCTCCTTCGTCTTACTCTCAGGAGTAAACGAGTAGCTGCTCTTCAGCCCTTCCACCTTCGACGATCCTTTGATCCTGTCTTCAACCTGAACGTGCAGCCACTTGCTGTCTTTTTCCAAGTTAAACCTGATCTTCAGGTTATGCCGTCCTGAGATTCCCTGGAGTTGAAGGGAGCGCTTAGCGCCACCAGTTAGCCTAGGTTTGCCGACTAATGAGAATTTCTGGCTTGCGCCATCAGCGAGAAGAATGAAGTCGTTGATATTGGCTGAGTCGTATGGTTCCTTAAGAGCTGGTTTCTCGCCTACGAGAACTAGCTTCCATTCCTTGGCCTTTTTTCCCATGGCGAAGATTTCTTGAGTTATCCAACCACCTGCAACTTCCTTGAGTTGAAGCCTGAGAAACTCACTCTCAAGATTCAGCGATTGGCATCCATTAATCAACTCGCAATGCGCCTCCGAATAGATGAGTTGCACATTTCAGTTGGGTTAAGCCGATTCCTTCTATTTAATCATTCTTCTTGGAGAAAAAGGGAGAACTCATGAACTATGTGGCAAAAGTCCTCGTAGATCATTCATTTTTGTCATTCTGTCTAAGAATAGCTTAAGTTTCTGAAAAGATTACATATGTATAAGAAAGATTCTAAAACCATCGTTGTCTTATCCCTAGATGTATGATGCTGGCTTGCACAACTACGGGGTCTACTCCTTTGACATGAGAGAATCGTGCAGGATGGCGAAAACGTATGGAGGTTGTATTGACTGCTTTCATGGATAGAGGAAGAGAGTTGATTCAGGAACTCGCGGGATTGGGGAACTTCTGGGAAACGGATTTCAAAGATGTTGTTAGGGGAACCGTTGACAACCCGCAGCGTTTCCTTGACGAGTTGAAGAGCAGAGTTCCGTCCTCCCTTTCGAGGTTCACACCAATAAGATTATCTTTCCAGTTTTCGCCTGACAGCAACGACGTTGCGAAGAAGTTCTTAGAAGCAGTAAAGCCGCTCGCCGATGAGATTAAGAAGGGAGAAACCTTCTGCGTCAAGGTCTACCGAAGGGGGTTGAAAGGAAAATTCTCGCCACAGGAGGTAGCGAGGGAAGTGGGCGCCTACATCGACCAGCAGTTACAGAAAAGGTACGGGGTGAAATCGAAGGCTGATCTAAGGGAACCTGACAAGGCCGTGGTCTTTGAAACAATAGGCAGGTGGTGTGGAGTCAGTTTGGTGTCCAAGGAGATGAGACGAGAGATCCGTTACTTGAAACTCCCGTAGAGTTCCCTCCTAGCAAGAACAGTAGACTCACCAATATACCCGAAGCCAACCACCAACACGCAATCCATTCTCTTTCACTTTACCAGTTTCTTGCGCATTACTACTGCGTCTCCTCCGTCAGGGTAGTAGTCCCTTAGAACCTGACCTGTGTCCTTGAAACCTCTCTTCGAGTAGAATCTTCTTGCAATATTGTTTTTTGTTTGTACTTCAAGCCAGAGTTCATCTACTCCCCGCTGTGAAGCATACTTGGTGACCGCATCAAGGAGCGCTCCTCCGATTCCTTTCTGCCTCCACTCTTCGGCCACAGCTATGTTGAGCAGGTGCCCTCTTGCTGGGGGAAGCTGGCCCTTCTCCATGTACAACCAAGCTCCTTCTCCTTCACCTTCAATATCTACGATCGCGTATCCTACGGCACCCATCCTGCCCGCAACCGCGACCACGAAGCCGCTGGGATTCATCTCGTAGAAGTAGACGAACCAGTTCTCTTCCCATGCATCGGGAAACGCTCCGCGCTCTATTTCTATGATTTTGGGCAGGTCAGACATCCTAAACTGTCTGATAGCGATGCCTGCCGGCCTGCGAGTAGAAGCAGAGGAACTGTCTTTAGGGGTCATTCTTGAGCACTCTTCTGTTGCCAGCATCCCAAGACTTTTGCCTATCACATCGTGATGTCCGTGGCTAGATTAGCCTGAATTTAGGAGAAGGAAGGGCTGAAATCGCAGAAAAGCTTTATCCTTACTACTTTCTTCTCTCTCATAGTGCTATTGATGACACTAACGCAGCGTTGAAAAGAGGAAGAAAATAGAAGAGGTTGGAGGTTGCATAACGAATGCGTATCTTCTTGGCGGCGCCATTTTTTAGCAGGGCCGAGCGTGATTTCAACTCCAAAGCCACAAGGGTACTTCGGGGTGAGGGATTTGAAGTCTGGCTAGCTCAAGAACATAAATTCATTGAAGGAAACTCGATTAAAGAGAAAAGATCAATATTCGAAGAGGATCTTGACGCCCTGAAGAAAAGCGACCTAGTTTTGGCCGTGCTCGATGGCGTAGACGTAGATTCAGGCGTAGCCTTCGAGATGGGGTTCGCACACGCATTGAAGAAAACCATATTAGGGTTGAAAACGGATCACAGGGTGTTCTCCAAGCTGGAGTCAGTCAACCTGATGATTGAAGCCCCACTAACCAGAATATTCAAGAGCGTAGACGAAGCTCTCGGTTGCCTGCAAACATCGAAGCACCGCAAGAAATAGGTCCTTGCCTATCATTCCTAGTCTATTTCTGTTTCACACATTTGACGCAGAGGAGTTTTCTAGTCTTTAGTAGCGGCGGTCCCCTCTTGGTTTCGGTGATGTGTTTCTTGCAGTAGTATTTCTTGCAGCTTTCGCACTGGACCACGTGGGAGTCACAGAGAGGGGCGTTGCACTCCTCGTAGGTGCAGCTTTTGACATGTTCGTCACACAACGCGACTCCACAAGTGCTACAGTAAGTAGCGTGATCAGAGCATACTGGCTCGCCACAGGCTGCACATGTCAATGTGTGCATCTCGCAGACTGGTGTCAAGCAGGTCTTGCAGAGGGTTATGAGTCGCGTCTCTTCGCCATGGTCTTGGTAGAGACAGACTCCATGTGCTTCGGCTTTACCTCTAGCGGGCACTGCAGCTATGAACGTTTCCTTGTTATCTTGTTGAGATGCTTCGCCTTCAACCACAATGATAGGTGTTCTCAGAATTAAACCGTCCTCCACTGTTACGCCTTCGACATCGAACTTCGATAGGGTTCTTTGGTCTTCACCAAGCGCTAGGTAACCCATCGCCTGCTGGGGTGCTAGGCTCTGTACCCTAACTAGTTCAGATCCCACTCTGTCTATCGCCGTTCTTATGTTCTCACTTTCCTTAAGTTTTGACTGAGTTTTATCCATCGCATCCTTCTTTAGTTGTTCGAGTTCCTTTATGTTCCTGAGTACCTCTTTTGCGCTCAAGCCTACTGCCTTCGCTTGTTCGGCTCGTGCTTTGCTGAAGAGCTCCTCTATCTTAAGCAGTCTTTCTTTCAGTCTCTGCAGACTGTCTTGGATGTCTCTTTGTGTCGACTTTAGTTGTTCGAGGCTCGTCTCGAATTCATTCTCTAGCTTTCGCTTGATCCCGCTGATGATTTCCAGTCCTTGTTGATAGTCCATCTCGCCGAGAATTCGATCCCTGATTAGCATTGGATCCGTTCCTTGAAGGCTTTCCTTGGCGTTCGCCACGGTTTTCTTAAGGTCCGTTTGTATGGCAACTGGTAGGGGTGCTGAGGGAACTGGGAGTTCCTGCTCACTTCCAATGTTACTTACAGCTTTCATTAGGTCCTTTGCATCGAAGACGAGCTCGGGTGAAAGAAGTAGTACATTTGAACTTTCGAAGCTGGGAACATATTTTCTTAGCGGAATTGAGTGACTCAACAGAATGAACTTATTAATCGGAACATTCAGCTCGATCCGCGATGGTTTACCCAAGGCTTGGATAAGAAACTCTTTTCTTAACTTCAATGTTCCTCTTACGCTCAACACTGGAACATAGAGTGTGCTACGCTTCTTCGGTACCAAAACTATTTTGGAGCGGTTTGCCAGAGATGCCTCCAACATTTCTCTGGACACGGCGTTGCTAGTTGCCTTTAAGTAGACCTCCTTTAGGTTAAGTTCTTCCTCCTGTTCTTGGATAACTACTGGTTCAACATCCCTGAAAACCACGGGCGCTGGAATCTCCTTCTCCTTGATCTCTTCTTGGAAGATATCCAGTGCGTCCTTGTCCGATATCTCTTTGAGCGCTTCATCTGAGACGATGCGATGCTCCGTTACCAGCCATCGTGTTCTAACCAGCTTGGTCTTGGGGAACTGTTGGGGAGATATGAGGAAGAAGTTGCCAGTAGGGAGCAAACGAATCTTCTGCAATATTGTTTCTGCCTGCTCCTTCATCATCGCCTCGATTATTTCGTCAACTCGCCTCAAGTCGAGGTCTGTTTGAAGCTGCCCTACAACTATCGTGTTTGCTTGCCCAAGCATGTACCCATCCATGCTTCCTGGGGTTTGAGTCGAGAAGAATACTCCTGTGCCGTACTTTCTGCCTTGGGTGATTAGTGGTTGGAGCGCTCTCTTCGCAGGAGGTTTACTCATCCCCGAGGGAACAAATGGCGCTGCCTCATCAATATAAAGAATGAGTCTGAGAGGAATCACCTCGCCTGCGCTCGTCTGTGTCAGCATCCATTGGTAGATCTGGTTGACCAACACCGCAACAAAAAACTGTTTCAACTCCAGTGACGGAAGAGTGTTCAAGTAGAATATGTTGATCGGCGTCTTCCCTTTTCTCGGCTGAACCAGCTTATCGATGTCCAACTGCATCCCCTGCGTGAGCAATAATCCTCTCATGCCCTGTAGGGATGCTCTGAGCAGCATAGCCACCTTTTTTCTAAGAGGGCTCTTGATGTAACCCTCCGCAAGCTTGGAAGCGTCCCCGGGCGGTTCATCAACGATCGCCGCCAAAGTTGAAATGTCCGTGAGATGCTGCCCAGCATCATAATAGTGTTTAAGCAATCTACTGAGGAAGCCGAAAACCAGGCGACCATCATCCCTCTCAGGGTCGAAGTTGATGAATCGACACAAAGCCGTGGCTGCCCCTTCAATCGCTTGAACTACCCCCTCCTCGCCAATCCCACCGCCTCCGACATCCTCTTTCTTAACAGGAAGCTTAACGGGGTTGACGCATATGGGGATGCCCTTTCTCGAAGAGGG
>JAUQYT010000325.1 GCA_030587605.1 Candidatus Njordarchaeum guaymasense | reverse complement strand
TCCCGCGTACTAGTTGGTCAGGATTCTCATAGACGAAGGTTGATGTCTGGTAAATGGGGACTCTGTGAGCATGAGTTGTTGGATCCGGAGTCTCGCCTGAGTGGACTGCCTTCGTGTTAAAACGAGATTCTTCAAGCTTCATTAACTAACACCATCTCTCACCTATCTTTTCTGCATACTCAATGAGAACTGTCCTCTCCAAGTAAGTCTTCATCGGTCACCCCGATTTATCACTTGTTACTCGAGAAGGTCCTCTCCATATCCTTTACGATCTTTAATCTTCTTGGCGCGCCTAGATGCTCAAGGTCTCTCCGATGAGGAAAGATGATCACTTCGTAAGTGCGTGATAGTGAAGAGAATGAAGTCGAGGTCGCACAGAAATTGGAGCGGTCACTTCGCGGTTCAGAAAAGAATCAACGACTTCGTCACTCGCATCGAAGTTCCCACAAGAGAATGTGAGGCCCCTTGAAAAAACTAGAATCAAAAAATTCTCTCACACTATTCTCACATCGCGCCGTCGTTCAACGAATAGAAAGCTTTATAAATCGGCCTCGGGCGGCTCCCTTAAATAGAAATACTTAAAAGGACGGAAGGACAACAATATCAAAGAGTCCTCCAAAGGGGGATTCAAAAAGGAAAACGAGTGAAGGGCTAGGGAGTGAACACTAAGATGTCCAAGAAAACCGAATTCCCAGTAATGTCGCCAATGATAACCGGAGTACTCTACGTGCTTGGTGTGCTCCTCATCATGTTGAGGGCATTTGCACCAGTCTTCATTGCCGACCCTGCAGCCGTACTAATATTCAACGGTTTGTTGGGATTCCTCGCGGTGTTCCTAATACTATGGGCTCTCCTGAGTCTAAGTATGCACCCAGTAGTCGATGCTAACATCAAGACATTGTTCTTCGCCGCAGCATTGCTCATCCTGGTTACAGTGTTGGCTGATGTCTTCTCTATATCAGTGAAGTTTGGCAAGTTGTAGAAATAGGGTGGTGACACAAAAATGGCAGCTTTTCCATACATGAGTTATAAGTTGACCAACCTATTGTTGGTGATTGGACTACTATTGGGTACCCTTAACGTACTCTTCGTGGGCGCTGGCTTACCATTGGTACTTACGAGTCTAGTGACATTCATCGGTGTATTCCTGACGGGATGGGCACTCTTGAGTTACGCAGTCAGCAAGCAACTAGTCAAGAATCAGAGACTCATCGCAATGCTTTTCGCAGTGATCATATTGACAGGAGTCTTTGGACTGAAGATACTCTTCAGCTTCGGCATCTTCCCATACAACACTTGGATTTAAGAGAAGCCTATGAGTGACATCGTAGGGAGGAATCCTCCGAAAGGAGAAAAATAAGAAGTTTGAGTAAAAGGGAGTGAATGTGCATGTCCAAGAAAATCGGGTTCCCAGTATTGTCCGCTACAATCACAGGAGTGCTTTTCATACTTGCTCTATTGCTTGGAACACTAACAATCTTTGTTTCAGGACTCGGTCTAGGCGCCGCAGACGTAGCTATGATCAATGGACTATTGTTCTTCATTGGAGCATTTCTAGCAGCGCTTGCTTTGATCAGCTACACACTACACCCTGACCTTGAGGACAATCAGAGATACGCAGTCGCAATCTTTCTAGTGGTATTCATACTTGTCCTGTTCAACGCTGGCGTT
The DNA here is from genome assembly GCA_030587605.1 of Candidatus Njordarchaeum guaymasense. Taxonomy (GTDB): domain Archaea; phylum Asgardarchaeota; class Njordarchaeia; order Njordarchaeales; family Njordarchaeaceae; genus Njordarchaeum; species Njordarchaeum guaymasense. The sequence goes on along the minus strand of JAUQYT010000325.1, from coordinate 12,914 downwards.
AGCTTCGCCGTAACATTCTAAATAGGGAGGTTGATACTTAACCATGTCTAAGGAAGTCGCGTTCCCAGTAATGTCTTCTATGATCAGTGGTGTCCTCTTCGTCTTGGGTATACTTCTTGCAACACTTGGAATAGTAGTTGGTGCTCTAGCGGCAGCTGACCCAGGACTAGCATTGGTACCGTACATCCTATACTTCATTGGACTATTCCTGTTTGGTTGGGGACTTTTGAGCTTCGGTCTACACCCCGATATCGACGAGAACAGAAGGACGATTGCGTTCTTCTTCGCCGTGCTCCTTGTGACCGTCCTGTTCGGTTACGGACTAAAGATAGCCATAACCGTAGCTTAGAAGAGGAGTAAGTTACTGGGAATACCTTAAAAGGGAATAGAGTAAAGAATTTCCCCCTTTTTTTTATTACTTCTTTCTGTTTTCCTCAAGCTGTCAGAAGGCAAAAAGAGTTGCTGAGAAGAAAATGTTTTCGACTTCCAGGTTGGGGATAGCACTTACTATCTTGCGTAGGGAGAACCTTTTTGAGTCACGTTGGTCAGCATAGCATTGATTTGTCTCGGAACTGTCTTGTTTTTGAGGAGGAGACTTCGAGTCTTTCTGATTATCTTTGGCGTGTCTATTTCCATTGGACACACTTCTTTGCATCTTCCGCATTGTGTGCAACTGAAAGCTTGTGTCGCCACTGCTTCCGGCCCCAAGGTGAAGAGTGTCCACGCTACACCGAGCCCTCCCATATACGTGTACTCTCCGAAGTCGTGGGCAACCGCGTTCCAGACTGGGCAATCGTAAAGGCACGTGCCGCACCTGAGGCACGTGAATGATTCCTTGAAGTCAGGGTCTTCAGCCATCTTTCTTCTTCCGTTATCGAGTAGTATCACATCGATTTCCGCGGGTCCGGCTGCGGGTTTAACTGAAAGCCTTTCTATGTCTGAACTGCTTGAAATCCCCATGATCTGTGTTATGTACTGTGTCGTGTAATGCCCTGTTGTGTAGAGTGGCATCACCTGGCAGTATAGGTTAGCCGTGTCTCGATCTGGCATTATCTTGTCTATTCCGGCTATGATAATGTGTTTGTCAGGTAGGGACGTAACCAGTCGGTCATTTCCTTCGTTCGTCACGAGATAAATGGTTCCTGTGTCAGCGGTGATGGCGTTGGCGCCAGAGATAGCAACCCTAGACTGGAAGCATTTCTCCCTGATGAAGTCCCTCACGAAGGCCACTAGGACTTTGGGGTCAGGCGGCAGTTGTCTACCTGCTAACTTGCTGAAGTAATCTGCGAATACCTCCTTTGGAACTGAGATCGAGACGCCTGTTGGGTGCGCTGCTTTCCTGTGTGCTACCTGCAGCAACACGGCACCAACGTCAGTTTCCCAGATTTCGATCCCGTGTTCTTCGAGGTACTCGTTTAACCCAATCTCCTCAGTTGTTAGACTCTTTACTTTGGTTACAAGCTTCTCATTTCCTATGAGTTCAAGTGCTTTCTTGCAGGCCTCCTCCGCGTTGCTGGCTTGGTACACTTTCATGCCATTGGCTTCCATGACTTCGATTGCTTTCTTTGTGTTCTCCTCAAGATGTTCCCTTGACTCCTTCCTTCTTTTTTCGAGTTCTTTGGCGAGGTCTGGGATGTTCTTGATGCGTTTAAGGGAAGCTATTTTCCTATCCTTGTAGTTGGTTAGCGCCTTTTCTACAGCAGTCCTAAGAAAAGAGTCGTTCGCGTCCTGAATCAGTTTCTGGTAATATGCATCGAAATCAGGCATTGCTTAATTCTTCCTCCTTACTTTTCCTCCTTCAGTTTCTGGTGGACATAGGTGCTCAGGTCAAGGACCTCTATGTCCTTACCCGTTTCCACTCCTCTCCGAGAGGCACCTACAGTCAGATTGAACACACAGGATGGGCAGGCTGTTATGAGCTTGGTGATGCCCAGTGGCTCAATATCTTTTCTAATCCTGTTCTCAGCCAGCTTCACTGAGAACTCTGGTTCGATTGCGAACATCGCTCCTCCGGCACCGCAGCATCTTGATTCCTCCCTGGTTGCCTGGGGCTCAGCCAATTCAGCAACCCTTGCTATGACCTTTCTTGGGGCGTCGTACTCCCCTCCTAGTCTTCCCAGTTCGCATGGGTCGTGGTATGCTACCTTCTCCTTGTTGGCCTCGTCTTTGAGCTTCAGCTTCCCTAGGTTTTGAGCTATCACTTGGGACATGTGCTGAACCTTTGGCATCTTTAGCCCGAATTCAGGGTACTCAAGTGCGAGAACCCTGTAGCAACCAGCGCACTCCGTTGCGATGAGGTCAACTTTTGCGGAGTTGAAGGCCTGAGCATTTTTCTGCGCGACTTTCAGCGCGTTCTCCGTGTCGCCTGAGAGGATCAGGGGGTCGCCGCAGCAATGCTCGTCTTCGAGCGTCTTTGCGTTAAACTCTAGTTTCCTCAAGAGGTCGAGGTGACTCTCGATATCCTCGGCGTAGCGGGCTCTCGTTGTGCAACCAGCAAAGTATAGGATGTTTTTTGCCATAGGACGAAGACACGCTCCCGTGACTTGTAACTCAAACACTGTTTGCCTTTCTATCTTGCCTGTATTCATGGCGTCTAGTTTGATTAAGCTTTAATACTTAACTGAAATCTCCTAACATAAGAATTCTTGTGATTTGAAAAATGTTACAGTTGCTCATCTGTCGAAAGCGTCTTTTCAGAGTCGAAAAACAAGAACGCTCGTCTATAGTAATAAATCATCTCTCACATTTTCAGTTATGGAAAACCTGTCTTCATTGCATTGGTTGCCCTACTCAAGTAGATTGTTACTATGCGTCAGGATTCAGCTAGAATAGGCTATTCTTTAGAATTATGGATTCAACTTCGAACCAATCCTTCGCTATTGGAACCCTGATTTTCGAGGTTATCTCTCTTGAAATGTGGGGAGACAACGCTAGACCTATTGTTATAGGAATGAAGTCTGCCATAACTTGTAGGTCATCAGGTTCGTCATCAACCCCCACCGCAAGCTTCAGCGACCTAGCTAGCCGTTCAAGGATGTTCCTCTTATACCTTGCTGTCGGCATCATCTTCCTGGGCTTCATGCATAGTAAAACATCTCTCATGTTCGGCATGGGAAAGCCTAGTCGAGACAATGATTTGAGAGTCTCAGTTTTCAAGGAATCTTCTTTGGAGTGATGTCGTCCAGTCAAGTAAACTATTCCCAGACCCATCGATCTGACTCTCGATATGACCTCGACTGAGCCCTTGACAGGAATGTCCAGATCCATATACTTGCCCGACAGGAACACTTCGTAGAACCTATTTCGTTGCTCGGGTGAGAGTTTCTTAGCAACCAAGACTGAAGAAGTAGCGGAAGAGGAGGTGTAACCAATGGCTTCGCTGATGGATCGATTGAATCTTTCTCGACTGTCAATCAGCGTGTTATCTAGATCAGTGACCAGGAACCGCTTCTCGGCGATTGCTGTCAACTCACTGCCAGCGCTCTGGCGCGCGACCAAGTAACGTTTTCCTCCTCAATTAGGTCGATGCAGAAGAGCAAGACGCTACTCCCAGCCATTCTATTGCCCAAGGAAAGGAACGAATGCTCCAAGGACAGTTGGTATGAGCCCGCAGTAGTTTTCTGCTACTCAGACGGAATGGAATAATATAAGATATAGAGACACTATAAAACTATACATATAATCGAGGTCGTTCTTGGCGGCCATGATCAAAAAGCGAGAGGAGGACTGGAGCGATATGAGTAGCGAGAGGAGTGGTGAGAAAGATTACGCTTTCAAGGCTATCCTCATAGGAGACGGCGCAGTTGGGAAGACCTCACTAATTCGTAGGTACGTCGAAGGAAAGTTCAGCGAAAACTACCTACCAACCATAGGCTCTCAAATCTACACTAGGACAAAGACATTGGTGCGCAAGGCGGAAGCCCGGGTCACGCTCGTAGTGTGGGACATATCTGGCCAAACGGCGTTCACCAAAATTAGATCTGAATATTATAAGGGGGCTGCAGCGATCCTACTCGTGTTCGACTTGACCAGACCTGAGACATTCCAGCATTTGGAGGGCTGGCTTAACGAGACGAGGAGATATTCACCAAACCCTGAAATCGTCTTGATAGGTAACAAGTCGGATCTTGAAACTAAGCGAAGAGTACCTTTCAAATCCGGTGAGGAGTATGCTTCTAAGATCAAGGCTCCTTATCTCGAAACCTCGGCCAAATATGGTAGCAACGTTGAAGAGGCCTTCACTGCACTCGCAGAGAGGCTTGCAATGAAAGCGGTAGGTATCCAGCGGAAAAAGTAGATTGACCCTGATAGGGGATTCTTAGTATGTCTTGAAGACTCAGTTCGCTTCCTCTTTTAGGAGATATTTTTCGAGGACACTCTTTGCTTTTTCCCGTTTCTTTTGGTGCTCGACGAGGAACGTTGCTACTCGTTCTGCCAGCAGCTCTTTGCATTCGCCGCAGAGGATTTCTCCTTTTCTGCACTTGGCGTAGAGTTCCTCCAGTTTCTTGTCGTCTTCTTCGAACAGGAAGTAGAAATACTGATGGACTGGGCAGATATCTGGGTTTCCGCCTAGCTTTCTTTGCTCCGCTACCGTCGGTCTTCCACCTGTGAAAGCGTTCATGACCTTTTTCTTGGCATCCTTCGGGCTGTCAGTCAAGTAGATGGCTGTCTCAGGCATAGAGGCAGACATCTTGCCGGACTGCTGTAACGAGGGGAAGAACTTACAGTGGATCTGGGCAGGCTTGTAATAGCCCAGCCTTGGTGCAACATCTCTCGCCACCCTCCAATAGGGGTCTTGGTCGATGGCTGCTGGTATCAGGCATGGTACCTTCTTGCCAGATCGAAACGAGTCAATGAAACACGGAGCGGCTTGAACGCCCGGGAAGAAGATGATGCCTATGTTTGACTCTTCCTTGAAGCCGAAGACAGCCTTAGCGGTTGAAAACGTCGTTAACTTGGCGACTCTCAGAGCCAATTCGTACAATGCTTTAATGTCTTTGACGTCCATGATCAACTTCGTTTTGTCTTGTTGAAATCCAGTAGCTATCACATCGAGAGCATTGTCGTAAGCGTAGTTATTAGCGTCTTCCAAGGTCAAGTCTCTTTTAACTAGAAACTTCTCATCATCCGTTATCTGGAAGTACAACTTGGTCCTGAATGCATCTTGGAGATACTTTGTGAATATCCACGGGATCATGTGTCCTAGGTGGGTCTTGCTGGATGGCCCCCTGCCAGTATAGAGTACGAATTTCTCTCCCTTGTCGTAGAGGTCCAGGATTGTGTCCAAGTCTCTGTGCGAAAAGAAGATCTTGCGTCTCAGTTGAAGGTGGAGGAAGCCGGCTGCTTTCTCGATTCTCTTGATGAGCTTGTCTGTTAGAGGTTGAGTGCCGAATTCCTTCATGAGTCGTTCGTAATCTATTTTGCCGGACACTTCCCAAGGCGTTACAACCATTTCTTCCTCGTTGTTTCTCATTGGTCTGTCGCATCCCCCTTTGGGAGTGATTAAACAGTTGTACTGAGAATAGTGTTAATGGTAATTGACACGTATTTAAGTTTTGATAAGTCGTTAACCAAGTGCCCGTTACTCGAGTCCAACTCGAGAATTGGAAAAATCTTTCATTGATTGGTTCGCAATGGAAACCGCACATAGCCGCTCAATTATATCCTAATTTTATAAGGAGACTTACCCATATAGGTAGTACGAGATGATTGAAGTCAACCTGGCTAATGTTACTGTGCTGAAACAGATCCGTGTATTGTATTGATTGATTTCAATCCTTCGAAGGGATGTTCACTCTTCGCTTGCCTCCCAACACGGGTGAGTTATCGTCGCAGAGTTGGTCAAGATGCCAAGAAAAGCTATCGATGAAAAGGATAGCAAGGACAGTTTCTCACGAAGAGAAGAGCGTAAGGAAGAAGATTTCAAACTCATCGGAAGCGAGATTGAAGAAGCATTAAAGAACATAGGTTCAGAAGAAGGAGAAGACCTCAAGGTTGTGAGCGAGGAGAAGGGCACAGCGAGGAAGGAAGAGGTCAAGCCTGTAAAGAAGCAAGCAGCTCCTAAGGAGGAAGAGCCTCTAGAGAGACTGGTCAAGAAAGTCGACGAAGTGTACGGGTTCCTTGACGATTTATCAAAGAGTCTCGTTCAGCTGAATAAGGAACTGAAAGACAGAGTGGACTTAATCACGACCGAGATGGATAGATTCGCCGCCAATTTGAGAGATGCTTCTGAAATCCTGGAGAGAGTTAGGAGCGAGGCTCAAGGCACGCCTCCCTCAATGCAAGCAGGGGCAGGGGGCGAGCGCGAACCAACCTTAACCACGGCACAACGGCAACAGCAGCCTCCGCCTTCACAACAACCTCAAAGCTATCCACCTCCACCTCAGCAGGGTTATCAGCCTCCCTCCTATGCGTATCAGTCGCCTCCTCCACAACAACCACAATACTATACCTCGCGACCTCCTTACCCGCCGCAGCCTCCGCCGCTTCCTCCACAATCTCCTGGATTTTCACCAGAAGAGGCTGTAGCCAGGGGAATTGAAATGTTGAAGGGCACAGTTTTCGCCGACGTTACCGCATCTATGGACCAGGTGGCGTCGATAATATTTAGCCGACTTCTTGATGTGCGCGAAAAGATTCTCAGGCTAGACCCGCAATTTCCAATCCAAGAGTTTGAGCCTGTTCTTAGTGAGTTGAGAGCCAACCCGCGTATGAAACTCTCACACGTAGACAAGAGAAAACTTATTGACAGAATGGTTAACTGGGCAAACCGATTACCAAGACCGCCCTAAAACACAACAGGGGATGGACGTGTCACAAGTCTGACACCACAAGTCTTTCTCCTTTTTCCCTACCAGTTCAGTATGTCAACTGAAGGGGTCTCACTATAGAGATATACGAAAGTATCATTTCTGAAGAGGTCTAGTGACATCATTTTTATTGCTGTTATCGATAACGGTGTTAGTGGAGGCTAGGGTGTTTGCTGATCACAGAAACTCGTAAGGAAGCTATGCTGTACGAGCAACTTGACGGAAGAAAAGTCAAGTGCAACCTCTGTGCCAGAAGATGCACAATCCCAGATGGAAAAACTGGCTTCTGCCGTGTCAGGAAAAACATAGATGGTAAGCTCTACAGTCTAGTGTATGGTAAGGTTATTGCCGCTAATGCTGACCCAATCGAGAAGAAGCCGCTATCGCATTTCAACCCAGGCTCAATGGTGTTCTCCATAGCCACGACCGGATGCAATTTCAGATGCAATTTCTGCCAGAACTGGAACATAAGTCAGTGTGACGAGGTTGAGGGAGAGGATCTTCCACCTGAGGACGTCGTCAAACTCGCTAAGAGAAGCGGATGCCAGGGCGTCAGCTACACTTACACCGAGCCCACCATATTCTTCGAATACGCGTATGACTGCGCAAAACTGGCCCACGGGGAGGGTTTGTTCAACACCTTCGTAACAAACGGGTACATGACAACTGAAGCGGTGAAAACAATTTCACTCTACCTAGACGCGGCGACAGTTGACTTTAAGGGCGGGGGAGACCCAGACTTCTACAAGAAGTTCTCATCAGTCCCAGATGTTCAGCCAATATTCGACAGCCTCAAGGAAATGAAATCCAACAACATTCACATCGAGATAACCAACCTTGTAGTCCCGAATGTCGGAGACTCCCCACAGAGGATAAAGGAGCTGGCAAGATGGATTGCAGATAACCTTGGCAGAGACATTCCATTACATCTTTTGCGGTTCCACCCTGACTACACTCTTACAGACATCGCCGCCACTCCACAATCAACATTGGAGAAAGCCAGAGAGATAGCAGTTTCAGAAGGCTTAAGATACGTGTACACAGGAAACATGCCGGGACACGAAGGCGAGAACACCTACTGCCCAAATTGTGGAGAACTCCTCATATCGCGATATGGTTTCTACATTGAGTCATGGAAGCTCAAGGAAGACATGAAATGTCCAAAATGCGGGGAGAGAGTCATCATAAAAGGGAAGTACTGGAAAGGAAAGATGCCCAGATCATCGCTCTTCTTCTAAGAACCGGCATCAGGACTTAGTAGTTCTCCCGGAGGTGCGGAATTATGTCTTCGCTGAGGACTTTGAAGGCATGTTGCCATGAGTACGGATCAGGCTTCGGCCTGAGCGGATTGGCAATCATGAGTACGAAGTGTTGAACCCCAGCCTTTGTGAACGACTCAAGTTTCTTGGTTAGCTCCTCCTTGGGACCCATCAATGTGGCTTCTCTCACGACCTTATCTGGAACGTCTCCAACTATTTTTCCTACCGTCGCTAGATCCAAGCCATCCAGGCTGGTGTAACTTAACTGCGACAGCTTGTCTGGGTCAAATCCGAGTTTCTTATAGAGGTCGCGTTTCTCCTCCCTCCAGTAACCCAGCGCCTTGAGGGCCTTCGCGTGCTGTATCGCCAACGTCGCCTTCTTCTCAGCCGTGTAGCCAGTTAGGATCTTTTCGTCTTCGTGGAAATAAACGTAGTTCCAGTACGCGAACGTAAAACCGTCTGCACCTCTGCCGCTTTGTTTCAGACTTCGTTTCACTTCATCGGATTCCGCCTTGTACATCTCTGGGTTGAATGAATAAGGCATCCAACCGTCTGCTAAGCGCCCAGTTATCTTCCTTGTGAGTTTGCTGTTCGCAGCGATCCATACGGGAATTGAAGACTGGACTGGCGAGGGCTGTAGCACGGCGTCTTTCAGTTTGAAGAATCTCCCTTGATGGCTCACTTTACGTCCCTTTGAGCCTAATAGTTTTCTCAGAACATCAATGAATTCAGCGAGTTTCAAAGCTGGTTTCTCCTTGTACTCAAAACCATAGCTTTCCAGGTTAAATGCTTCACCGACACCCAAGCCGAGAACAAAACGACCGTTGGAAACATGGTCTACTGTCATTGAGAGTTGAGCCATGATCGCAGGGTGATATCTTTGCGGATCTGTGACAGATGTCCCTAGAAGAGCTTTCTTCTTATAATCGGCGAAGACACTAAACAGAGGCCAGATGTTGTAGTTCCTGTACGGGCTCACGGGCGGCAAACCTGCAAGATGATCGCCCAACCAGATCGAGTCCCAAACTCCCTCATCTACCGTCTTTATGAAATCGCGGTACTGTTCCCAAGTCTTGGCTTGGTAGCTCTCAAGTGACACATCTATCCCAAAGTTCACCCTTTGACTCAACCTTGCACTCCTCCGCTTCGTCAAACTGAATCGAGTAACTTGTTGCAAGCCAGTGACATCGCGAGAAAAATGAGAAGACCGATTATGATCCTTGTGTGGAGTAGGCAGGACACTCCAACGCGGTTCGCCTGCAAGTAGTAGCTATACGCTTGCAGGCTGGGGTCCCTCTTCCTCGCCCGTGGAGTGCCCCGCCCGCTAGTTACGAGGTAAAACTGTCTTAAATATTTTGATGGTTCCGACGGGGCTTCTTGTGAGCTTGAATAGTTTATTCCTACACTAGCTAGATCTGTAGGTTTGCTTTCGCATTCATCCTGTTCCAGTAGTTCTTGTAACTTATAGGGAGCACCTCGTCGCTCCCTGTTTTCTTGGCATCGTTTGTCCACACAGTTGTAGTTTCGTACACTTGCTGAGAGCATCTGTCCGAGAGTCTACGGAGTAGCTTGGCTGCGTCGAGTTCAGGGAGTTCTAGTGCCTGTTGCCTGGCTCTGTTAGCTTCTCCAATGAAGTTTCTCTGGAGTTTACTTATTTCGCGTTTAATAGGCGGAGCTCTATTAATGTAGTTGAGCTGAATGATCCTTGCAAGTTTCTCATGTCTCCACCAAGGCGACCCGTCATCGTATGTGTTGCCACCTTTCGAGTATAATTCTGGTGATCCGGCGCCCTTCAAGTATACTGGGAAGAAGACGCTTATGCAGGGGTACGATGTTCCTGTGAGCCAGTGTGTTGCAACTTTTTCGGTTAGGTGCCCCACGTAGCTTCCGGCTGTTGAACTGACGACAGTTGTAGTCGAATGCCAGCAGGTATTAACATTTTTCGCCTTGGGGGGCGACCATGACTCAGCTTTCTCACCGTGGTCGCGTAGTATCTTCATCATTGTCTCAACGTTTACTGATCCCTTCGCCTCCTTGAGTGCTGTCGATGTTTTCTTGGCGCGTTCAACACAGGCTATGAAATCCCGCATCGCTTGGTCTGAGTAACAGTTGGCGAAACTGAAGTCTTTCTTCGATTTGCACCAGCCGTGCTCTATCGCATGGTCAACCAAGCCCGGGGAAGCGAGATCCCATTGTGACTCAATCGTGTAGCCATTTGAGATGCTTCGCACGTCGCGGACCTTTTCAGCTACCCAGAAATGGTCAGCGGTTTCCAGAACCCAGGCTTCACGCGGATCAGCAATCATGAAAGTATTGTGATAATGCTCTGGCTCAACTGCCTTGGTATTCCCACCTTGCCCAAACTCCTTCAACAATGAAGTGATAACATTAAGTGCGTTCCTCGCCGTATCAGCTCGTTCAAGGGCGAGCCTGATTAAGTCCATTCCAAGCAAGCCGGTCTTGGCATATGGTTCCTTAGACCATGCGGATTCGTTTCCAATAGCCACGCCATGTTCGTTCGCGCCCATTTCGGCTCCCCACATCCAGTATGGAGCTGAGAGCACGACTTCATATGTTTCGGTGACTTGCGGGATCTCTATGTAGGTGCAACGGACAGTTGAGCGCGCAGGATATCTGGTTCTTGGGAAGCAGCGGAGCACCTGACACTCATTTGGCTCGCGATCACTGTTCTTCGCTATGATTACTGACCCATCTTCAGTGGAGTTTCCGAGTGCTACCAAGGTGTCACACAAGGTTGGTTTTCCTCCATGTAACTGCTAATAGCACAAAGTGATTCTTTCTAGTAGATAAAAGAATACGTTTTTGGAATAGGCAACCTTTATGTATTTATATAAGTTGAGCGATAGAATCTCGATGTGTAGAGCGGTTTGAAACTCGAATTCAAGGTCGGTGGGAGGACATTCTTTGCCGCTCATAGAGCTGCATGCAAGTGCTCTTTTCATCTCACCTTAGTGTTATCTTGCACTGGAGGGGGAATCGCTTATTGGGGGCTGAGAAAGCCAAGTCAGAAAATGAACGAGGGATCACTCCACCCCTGGGAGAATCGACGCCAACAAAGGGGAACGTTTGCCCTGTATGTGGCTCATCGAACGTTGTGTTCGATAGGGAGAGAGGGGAAGTAATCTGTAGTGATTGTGGAGCTGTGATCGACGTTTATATTGACCACGGTTTGGATACGAAACTTAGAGTTGATCAGCGAGGGGAGCGGATAGGAATCGGCTCACCTGAAACTCTTACAAGGGTTGACAAAGGACGGGCAACAATAATAAGAGGGACTAGGGATGCCCATGGCAAGCAAATCACGGCGACTCAAAGAGAACGCGTAAGGAGAATCACAAGAGTCCAGAAGCAGCTCTACGTTTCCTCGTCAATCGAGAGGAACATGAAGATCGCACTTAGAGAGTTAAACAAGCTTACTACATTGCTAAACCTGCCTAGGACGCTTAGAGAATCAGCGGTTCTCTACTACAACAGGCTGGTCAAAGAGAGACTGACTTGGGGTAGACGTATAGAGGAAGTTGTTGCTGCAGCCGTCTTCATCGCATGCAGACTAGCCGGAATTCCCCACGATATTGGAGAGATTAGCCAATTGGCTGAGGTCAAGGCAAAGAACGTTGGCAGGGCCGTGCGGTTAGCCCTAAGCAAACTGGAGATACGACTTCCACCACCCTCAGCTAAGAAATATGTTCCAAAATACGTTTCGGACCTTGCCTTACCGTACGAGGTTGCCTCCCGCGCAATCAAACTTCTTGATGAGGCTGAAGTTAAAGGTCTTGCAATTGGACGGGATCCGTCTTGCCTTGCTGGAGCAGCAATCTACATTGCTACGAAACTTGAAGAACGACTAAAAACGCAAGTGGAGGTAGCGAAAGCAGTCCACTGCAGCGAACTCACAATAAGAAACAGGAGCAAGGAAATGGCGAAAGTCCTGGGAATAAAACTCAAGATCAAAGACAAATGATTCCTCCTCAGAAAGAGATTTGTTCCCATTGGCGCGTTCTCTTTTTAGGCTGAGAAAGTAAGGATATGTTTCCGCCTGAACAACATCGAGTGGCAATAGACGAGTCGACCGAAAAAACTTAAGCTATGAAAGTACTATAATTAGCGTGCTTGAGACTTGTTGTCGAAGAAACTTGGCGACAAGAGGAGACACAACAGGACGAGCGGAGGAGATGAGAATGATTGAGTCCCTATATATTGTTGATTCCTCTGGCCTATGCCTTTTCTCGTCACCGCTCGTACCCTTGAAGCAGTTTGAACCCAACTTGGTTTGTGGGTTCATAGTTGCGCAGCACCACTGTTTCCAAGATGCCTTCGGAGAGGAAACCAGGAGATTCACGTTGGAGAAGAAGGAGATCTTGATCCAGAACGTCGATTTGAAGGACAGGAATGTTCTCCTGGCAATTGCTCATACAATAGGCAGTGAGAAAGAAGAGAAATTTTCAAGGATCATTCTTGACAGTCTCACTAAAGCATTCAAGAACAATGAGAAGATCTTTAGGAATCTGTCAGAAGGCGTAACAAAAGACTTCGAGGAAGAAATGGCTGAACTCGTTAAGAAAACCTTGAAGGCTGTCCCCTGCTTGCATATAGTCAAGGGGTTCTTGGGCATCACTGACCACTGCGACAAAATCGACGCGCCAATCACGGATGGCAGACCATGTGACTTCGACTACGCGGTGAGCCAATGCGAATATTACAGCGCCAAAAGCGATTAATACGATGAATGTCAACAATAACAAGGCTGTTCCATCAAAGGCACTACTGTTGTTGGAGGAAATAGTATGGTTGCACTCAGAACGGTACTCATTCTTGTCAACGGCCT